>DALZ01000094.1 GCA_002496955.1 Euryarchaeota archaeon UBA128
GCTGCTTCAACTTTTTTGAACTCAGCGACTTTTTGTTCAGCAGCCAAGTGGATGTCCATAGTGCCGGCAATAGCACGAACGCTGCCACTTCCTGCACCGTATTTTTTTGTCGCCTCGATCATTGCTGAGGTGACCTTTGGGTGCGTAGTTAAATTGAGATAGTTGTTTGCCGAAAGCATGATTGTTGGTTTGCCGTTCATGTCGCAACGAGGTTGATTTGGGCTTTCCAATGTGGGAGGTTCCCACAACAAAGATTGATTTGACAACTCTTGATATCTCTCTTCCATCCAACTCATATCACCCGGCATAGACTTCACCTAATTTGACCAACAGTCGATACTTCAAGGCCTTTTGTATTGATTTACAATCATGAAGGTCAAAAAGGAGAAGATACTCCCAGCCCCATGCGCATCAATGGTGAAGTCAGCAGTGGCTTGGGAAGAGCACACATTTTCATGGCGCAAAAGCACTATCAGGACCAATTTCAAGACTTGATGGGCACGTCTGTTTGGCCGGGTACGCTGAACTTGAATGTTTCAGACACTGATTTGCTAGGATACATTGCACTGCGATTAAAATCTGGTATTGATACACTAGATGCGTCTGAAGAATTATTATCTCAAGCGAAATCTGTTGACATTGCCCACATAGAGGCACACCGCATTAGAGGTTTTCTTAGAGACGGTGTGTCATTTGGCGGTGCAACTGCTTTCAAAGCAAGATTAGACTTCAATAATGACAGCGTAGAATGCGCTGTGTTGATACCCGATTTGACTCGACATTACGATGTCGTTGAAATAATCTCGGCTAAATTTTTGAGAGAGCATTTCACGCTTTCGGATGGGGACAAGGTCGATATTAATCTAATCTGATTTGTGTGGCATGTAGGGTAACCTTCCAATTGCTGACCACTCATGGTAGAGCATCGACTGCATCTCTAGTTTGGCTCCTGCCTCCCACCTAGCCATCATCGTCCTCTCAAGGTACTCAGCCTTCGGTGGCTCTGTGAAAATATAATTACTAGTTCGTGAATCTTGATAGGATAAATCAGGCCAAATTACATCCCACAAAATTAGCCACTCAGGCGGTGCTACACCGAAATCAACCGGGCTTTCAGGTTGGCTAATTGCGGCTCTGACAGCATCTTCAGTCAATTCACCGGTTGAGAGACTGTATAGCGCCATTGCAATGCGTCGTACTTGATTCCACAAAAATGCCTCACCAACAATCTCGAAACCAACAACTCGGTTACCGACCAACCAGGGATTGCAGTGGAAAATTTTCCTTATTGGATTCTTGCCCTCCTCAAGTCTAGCAAAATTTCGAGCATCGTAGGTGCCAACAAATAAATTTAGCCAATCTTGGAAAATATCACCGGGATAATTCCAACCTCGGATACCTTCCAGACGGTATCGATAGATTCTGCTTTCTGCAAGCCTCGGATTCCACTCATCATGAACTTCCTTGACATCAAGGAATACAATTCCTTCAGGTAATCGGTCATCGATTGCCCTTACCATTTTGCGTCGATTTAATGAGTCCCAAAGCGACTTAGCGATCGTCACGACCCCACCGTTTCTTCTGACATTAACACCGGCGTCTGTTCGGCTGGATAATACTAGATTATGACCTTCATCTTGACTATTTAGCCACCTAAGTTGCCTTAAAACCCGAATCAGTTCACCTTGAACTGTTTTGACATCTGGTTGTATTTGACTACCATGGAAATGTTTGCCTATATAGCCGATAGTGAATGCGAGGCGAACCCGCTCCTCCATCAAATCACTTATTCCTCTAGTAATAGAGCAGAAGCTTCCTCAGGAGAATAACCTAGTCCTCCAACGGACCATTTGATGGCGGATTTAAGCCATGGCATAACTTGTGGGTTGGATTTTGTTGGGTCAACAACTTCAATGGCATCAACAAGGTTTCTGGCCGCCATATACAATCGATCATCGATCGGGATGTCGGCCAGTTCGAGTCTACGGGCATATCTTTCATATTCCTTGATAGCTTGGGGGATTCGACGGCATTCTAAAGCGAAATCGGCAAAATCAACAATATACTCATCATTCTCTTCATCTAGATTCATGGCTTTTTTGTAGGCCATCATAATCTTACCACCCGGAATGACGTCATCTTGTGCTTCTACGTTTAACATATTAGCAAATTCAGCATATGTGTGGTGGACTGCAGCTATGTCTTTGTTAGATTTGCACAAATCGTCCAGCATATTGACGGCTCCCTCAAGGTCCCCCTCAGCAAATTTTTCTATAGCAGGTTGTAAAACTTCATCACTCATATTACTAACTCCAATAAATTCGCCGGAGAGGTTTCAGTTATTGAATGACTCGCTCTGAATCACTCTTGATTTGCAGACGAAATAGTGTCTTTTAAGTCACTTAACAGGTTCGATTGACTGTGTTTTTTATGCATCTCATTGAGTAACATCTTACATTTTTCCCAATTCCTAATCGAGTAAAAACAGTGTTTCGGATCCGGCCTAACGGTGCGGATTGTTCTTTGATAGGTCAATATTCCAATCATCGACCTAAACAGTGAACGTTTTGTTTTCTCTGCGACATTTTCATCCGCTCCTTCGGCTGATCCGGGCATATTTACTGCCCCCGCAGCGCCCATTGATTCGTCAACTATGCCTACACCGGAGTCAGTCAAAATAGAAACTGTGGCATAACCAAACACCGTGCCGACTGGTGTGCGCTCAACAATAACCTCAGAGATTCTGTCGAATAGAATTCTACGGTGGGATCTGGTCAACAGGAAACTGTGCTCGAAAATAACTGCGTCAGAGGTAATTGCGTAGTGGAAACTGTTTTGATAGTAGAATGTCATTAAGGCGAATACTGATGAGTAAATGATACCAAAAATCAGGTAGTTGTAATCAAAATTGAATATTCCACCAATAGGTTCGTCCATAAAGAAGGTCACTTTTTCAGCCACTTTGTCAATTTGGATTATTAATGGAGAGAATGATACCAACAATAGAAATAGCGAAACCCAACGACCAGATGTTGAGGTGTTTAGTAGTCTATTTAGCCAAGTTATCGCCAGCATAACTACAGTGAAGCTAAACAATTCTGAAAAGCCCATGATACTCAGAGCGATATCGATAAAGAGGTTTTCACTTTGTAATTCATCAACTCTTGCGAATAGGAAATGGACGACAAATACCAGTATCGCCAAACCATACATTCCAACGAATGCGAAGGTGCTCGGTTTCTTTGTTAGGTGGATTTCCTCGCCAGCAATGAGCCTAAATTTTTTTGCTAGATTTTCCGCATTTTTTGTTTCAAGTTCCTCACTTGCCGTGACTCCTGGAGACGATTCATCTTCGCTCATAATAGGTCCTCTGAGTTATCTTTAGTGTCTTATCCCAAATGAATGTTGCCCCAAGCAGTACATTTTTAGTGTAAAATACCCCACGAATGTTCGGCATTGCCGCGTATCCACTCAAAGTCATTCAAGGTTCTTGTATCTCCATTTGTTGTTATTGATAAATCAACCACCTTAAGTGGATATTCGTTGTAAGTGAAGTTCGACACTATTCCACCTACCGTCGGTTGCTCAAATGCCCAGTGTGCACGATCTACCGCCTCAACATCTAGGATAATTCGTGCTTCCGTAGTCCACATTTCAACTTTAAAACCTGGCAAATTTGCACCCGGATTAGCCCCGTGTGAGCCCTCTGATGCATTGCTAGCATACTTTTCAACTCGTACGTTGTTAAATGCTGTGCTTTTACCAAGAGTTGCGTCGTGAAATAGACCCCCCTCTGAGAGGCTCATGTGGCCCAAATCTCGCATCTTCCATGGCTGATTGTCGCGAGAGGTTATTGTCAAACTTAAGTGAGGTAAGAACCAATCTATGTATGAGCCGTCACTGAGGTGCAACATACCCCAATACCATGGCACTGAAGGTGCTTGGACGCAAACTTTCTGGAAATAAGCGGTTCCATTGATTGTCTCATCGTCCATTTTTCCTGAAACCCTTGAACCATGAAGCCTAAGGATGTCGTAACCCATATCCATAGCGTAGGTAGCCGTCGCGTGTCTCGCAGTTGACATCGCTTCATTCCATGGCCGTATTGTAAATTCCATCTTTCTGGGGACGCTTGCATCAGCGGAAAACTCGTTGGTATGTAGATTAAGCCAAAATTCACTGAGATTGCTTTTCAACCCCATCGACATATCTTCATTCGTGAGCGGAACAACGGCACCACCGCCATGCCCGGAGTGGCTAGATTCTTGCGGCCAGGATGGGTGTGTATCATCAACTACAATCATTCGGCATTGCTTTTTGATGTAAGGCTCATACATCCTCTTACCATCAAACCACCACGCGCAGACCATTCCGTCAAGCGAAATACCGCCGTGCTGATCAAAACCCGGTCGGCCTTTTGGGGTCCATTCAGTGCCACTTACCATCACCTTAGGGTTATCCTTGGTTGACCACAAAACCATCAATTGTTTGCCGCTGGGATTACCATCCTCATCATCCAACATCAACAACCACCACCACCAATCCCAAGTAAGGTGATGAAGTGGTTGCCGCTCCTGAAGCTTCCACATCTTGGATAAATCACCAGAAAATTTGGTCATTTCTTCAGTCATTCAATTTCCTTCCCCTTGAAAATTGCTCCGCCGATGAACAGTAGTGCCGTAGCTTGTATCAGCAAAACTACTGTGGCGATTATCATTGAAATAAATGGGCTCAAATCACCAAGTCCAGGAGTTGCGTAAAAGTATTGTAACGGCTCCGAACCAATTAACTCCTCACGCTCAAAACCAGATGAATCATTCATCTCGACTGAAAATCCAGAACTAATCAACAAGGCCATGTCAGGCCATACAATCATACTAGCTGAGTCAACGATGATTAATGACCAGCCAATAACAGAAAATCGCAGTATAGGGGATTCCGGAATACCCATAGATAGGAGTGCCATTCCAAGTTCCCATGCCGCGAATGGGATTGCCAAAATTATTCCATAGCGCCACATGACTCCGAGAAAACAAAATAGCATACCGTAGACTAAAGTTGCTAACATTGCCGCAAATAGGATGGCTAACCAAATGCCGAATTCAGAGAATCTGAACAGCGAATCGCCGGGACCAGCAAAACCAGTTATGATTGCAGAGATTATTGTTAGGATTATCAAGTAAGGCCAGACAATCCCCAAGTAACCTATTATTCGATAGAAAAAGACTTCAGTTCTAGCAATTGGTTTAGTCAACATGTAGTGCATTGTTCCTGATGACATTTCATCTCTAATCAGGCCAGTAGCCATAAACAGGGGAATGAAAATACTAATGATAAAGACAAAGCCAAGTTTGCCAATTCCTAAGATTGATGCTCTGTGAAGCGCTTCTTTCGCATACGCCTCGTCGTCTGGGTCCTCATCAACAAAATCATCCATATCGTAAATGAGTTCGCCAGACAATGAAATTGACAATTCAATATCACAACTAATACCGTTGTCATTACTATCTTTTTGTGATTCAGGCCTATCCTCAGAGCGACAATCCCCATCATCGTCATACCCAACGCTGACACTTCTGGTCCCGCTTGGTGATTCGTCCCAATCAAAGTCATCTTCATTAATCCACTTTTCAGGGTCATCTGGAGGTATGGGTGGGTTGAATAATCCAGGGTGATCAAATTCATTGAATGGGCTGGTGCCGAGTGCTCGCTCCTGTCCATCGGGGTATGAGTCGCCATCTGAATCTATTGAATCATTATCGTTATCGATTGCTTCGAAATCCCGCTGCATAGCGTCCACATAAAACAACATCAAAAGACTAATAGTGACCAGTCCTGTTATCAAAACAACCCATGTGGATATTTTAGTTCGGTATTGACGCATGGTGAACTCAGTTATTGCCGACGCTTTACGGTCTAGTGCCCGGAAAATCGTATTGGTTTTATCAGCCATCAAATACCTCCTCCACCGGTAAGATAGCCAAGGATTGAGGCTAAGTCATCATCAGGATTATCGATTGAAACAACTCTGTGTCCACCGTCTACTATGGTTTCTGGTAGTTTGCTATGAAAGTGGCCCAAGTTTCGAGTTTGAACTGTTAATTTTTCAGGATTTTGGAATGAAATTCCGTGAACGGACTCAATATCAATTACACTTTTTGCCAAATCTTTGGGAGAGTCACAACCAATATCTATTCGATGGGGTATGCTATCCATTTTTTCTCTTATTGCATGGAGGTTACCCAAAGCAAGCAGCCTGCCATGATGTAAAATGACTATTTGTTCGGTTATGCGTTCTATTTCAGTTAATATGTGGCTACTTACGATAACGGTACGACCCATTCGGCCTAGTTCTCTTATAACGTTCATAATCGTAGTTCTAGCTAGCGGGTCGCACCCCTGTAGCGGCTCATCAAGTATGATTAAATCAGGATCGTTGACAAGAGCATGAGCAATCTTAGTTCGTTGTCGCATACCTTTGGAAAAACGGCCGATTTGTTTGTGTGCGACATCCAACAATCCGACAAAATCCAGCACCCTGTCTGCTTCTTGTTTCGCTTGGTCTCTAGTCAATCCATTTAGTCTAGCAAATGTCGAAATGAAATCATGCGCCGTCATCCAATCATGCATCTTTTCTCCTTCAGGAACAAAACCAACCCTGGAGTATGGGGCTGGATTTTTCCATGGATTGGTGCCGAATAAGCGCACTTGGCCAGAGCTAGGCTTTAGTTTACCCATGAGTATTTTGAACAACGTTGATTTGCCAGCACCATTGAGTCCCAATATACCAGTAACACCACCGGATAAAGCGAGTGTAATGCCGCTTAAGGCATGGATTTTACCGTAGGTTTTGCTGACATTTTCCAGCAAAATAACCGGTGCTTTTTGTTCTGGTTGCCATTGGCTAGTTTGCGCCTCACCTTCTTGATGAATATCGGGCATCATTCTCTTGTCACCTCCATTGATGCAACCCTCGATGATAAAATGTAGAGAAAGAAAGCATTCATCAATACCAAGGAGGCAAATGACCATGTCCACGAATACTGATCGTATGTTGTTTGTGTTCCAATCAGCGCTTGTCCAACGTGTGCTAAACAATCATATGGCGATAATAGATACATAATATCGCGCTCGAATAAATTCGACACCAACACGGCTAGCGTTTTTGTGCCCAAGACAATAGCAACCAGACCGATGCCAGGGAAAAATTTCCCGCGTGACACACTTGACAAACCTAATCCGATACTAGTGTAAGTTATGATTAGCAAAATACCTCCCATGAAAGCGGCGAGAAACAGTGGAAAGGTGTCTATTATCCAAGCCCAACCTCGACCCATGGCAATTATCTCAACAAAATAATAAATCATTAAAGTCAGTAAGACAACAAAAGCTTGAATCATAGCCAAGGAGATATATTTCATCATGACATAGTCAAATCTACTTATCGGTCGTGAGAAATACATTGCTGAAGTGCCGTGATACCTGTCCTCTGAGATTACTCCACCCACTAACAAAGCAGCTAGGATTGGATAATATAACATGTTGCGAGGGAAGAATCCAAGCACATGACCATACAAATTGTCGCGATTGACACCCCACATAGAATGCAGTTCAGGACTGCCGATCAAGGCAGAAAGCAATGTCAGACCAACATCTCCCAGCGATGCAATAAATACTATCACAATGAATAACTTTGTTGGCCATCCCCATGGTCGGTGACCTTTCCGGAATATTCCTAGAACATGGTGACGAAGGATTGCCCAATTACGCATCCAGCGGGGGTTTAACGTTCCATTCCATGGCTTGTATACTTGCTCAAATACATACCCGACCGAGGCGGTATTGTTGGTGATTTGCGCCGTCGCTGATTCATCGCCATCCCGGGAGCCCCAAGCCGCATCCATGCGACCCTGACCAGTGACTGGCGCATTCTCAGAGAAGCTTACATCATCGCCATCCGCATCATTAATTGTTGCCTCGTTGGTAGTCATGATCCACCCCCCATGTATTCTGGGGCATCTACCTGCCGTGCGTGGACGGGGTTGCGCAATAAATCTTCACTAGTTTTTACCTCATATCCCAAATTTTCCATGATGACAATGAATAAATCTTCCAGCGATGCTTCATATTCATGCATACGCCGAATTTGTGAATCAACCTCTTTAGCGCAAATCAAAATTTTTGCAGTTGTATCTTCGTTTTCGTGAAGGACGCGCATGATTCTCCCTTCACGTCGTACGGTCAAGCCAATAGACTGCATCTTTTGTTCTAACTTTGTTGCATTTCCCCAGACGTGGATTTCAATCTCCCTATCGATGTCTTTGAGGTCTTCGATTTTCCCCTGCGCAGCGAGTTTACCTTTGTGTAAAAGCACCATGTTCTCACAGACACGCTCGACATCATCCATCAGGTGCGAAGCCATCATGACTGAGCGATTGCCATTGACGACCATATTTTGTAATGTTGATATCATGAACTCACGGGCTGTTGCATCAAGTCCGTTTGATGGTTCGTCCGCGATTATTAATTCTGGGTCGTGGATTATACTACAAGCTAGCTTAGTTGCCTGTTTCATCCCCGTAGAGAAACTGGAGATGTTGCGATAACGCTGCTCTCCTAGCCCAACATAATGTAACACTTCGTGCGCTCTGGACATAGCAACAACTGGATTCATGCCCAACAATTCTCCTGAATATTTTACTTGATAGATGGCCTCCATATCCGGATTGAGCGCATCATATTCTGGCATGTAGCCAATTCTAGAGCGTATTGCTGCGCCCTCTGTTCTAATATCGTGGCCAAGTACAGTCCCCTCACCCGAAGTTGCCTGAATCAATCCAAGAATTGTTTTCAGAAATGTCGACTTCCCTGCACCGTTTGGACCAAGCAGGCCAGTAGCCCCCTGAACAACTTTGAGATTCAAATTTTCAAGTGCCATGTGAGGTCCATAAGACTTGGATAAATCCGTCGTCTCGATGATATACTCATTACTTGACATGGTTTCCCAACCAAACGAGGTAACAGGCAACCTTTGAATGCTACGCTAAGTTGAACGCTTATTCGTCTTGCTTAATCCCTTCTCGGGTCTTGATTGCGACGCCTTTCTTCATAGTTGCTAACTCACTTGCAGTAGATTGTGAAACCCCGTGACCTATCAGTTCACCATCCGTGTTGCAGATTAGGCAGGCCTCACCCGGCCTCAGCCACGGATCGCTTGCTACGGTAAAACCATGGAAAACATTGCGACCTTTTCGCACAAATGGCTCCGCATCACATTCGACAATGACTACCGCCAAGCCTTCTCCCGAGTATGGTGCAATTGAGGTCTCAGCAAAGGTTTTTGGCAGCGCCTTCCTTCGTCTGTTAAATAATTCAATAGCACCTTGATTGTTCAATGAGAGACCTCCATCACCAAGCCTAAAACTTGCCAAGTGTTTGCCCCCAGAAGATAGAACATTCTTGATTCTACCATGCTTGTTGACAATAAATTCTGCTGTTTGACAGATGTCCACAGCCGTCTCATGCCCTAAATTAAATAACACCGAGAACTTATCTGCGGCTTTTAGCCTGTTTAGGTTTAGTCTGCCTTGCTTGAATATTACGTCATCTGTTATGGTTATCTTACCATCAGTGAACTGCAAATCTGAACTACCATTCAACTCAGACAATCTATCAAACAACGTCGCTTCAAAATTTTCTTTTCTCAAATCCACCGGAATAATTCTTCTGCCAGAAAGAGATAGATTATCCAATTCTTCAGTAACTTTAGCCATATCTAACTGGTTACTCCAAATCCAATCTGGCCCCTCAACATGACAGAATGGATTAACATCCTCAAGGCTGTATGGCACAAGCCCAATGGGTGTGCTGATCATAATTTCCAAACCCGGCAGATAGTGTAAGAGGTTCGATACTAGAATTTCGCATCTAGTTCGCCAAGGACCAGATGAGCCGTAAAAAACAACAACCGTGTCATTAGGTGTTGTTGATGATGCTCTTGGATGCCAACGATTGTGCAATAAATTTCTGGCGGCGATAATATGTGGTCGAGACAGGGTGTCAGAACTTGCCCACTGCTCGCCGCCTCGTCGCGGGGTAATTTGGGAATCTACAATCCAATCCCAACCGATTTCCCACTCACCGGGGTTTGCAGTGTCTTGGGAAGAGGTTAATTCATCCAGTGGCATAGCATCGTGATTTATTCTTATTGCGGCTTTAGTGGCTGGATTAGTGGTCAGCCACAAATAGGCGTCCCTCAAAGCTGGATGCTGGTGGCTACGTTGTTCAACTAAACGCCAGATATTACCATCACGGACAGCTTGACGACATCTAGCCAACTCTGCGAGGGTAATTTCAAGATTATACATGGATAGCAGTTTGATTCTCTCTTCCTTGTCCATTAATCGTACAGATGCTGGGGTTTCACCACTGATGCAGGGCATGATAATCGGCCATTCTACGAGATTGTCTAGCCTTTCTGTCCCCCATGGCGTCAAAATGCGTCCATCGCGAGCAAATAATGCATATGCTGCGGAATCAAATAAATCGGCACCGAGCGCTATTGACATCGGGAATAACATAGGGTGTCCACAGCCGAACATATGTCGTGGACGATTTGCTGGTAAATGTGGTGTAGTAGCTAGCATTATTTTCGCATAATCACGATAACGCTGTTGCTCCATAACCGGAACGATACCACCTATTGGATGAACTGAAAATTCAAATTTACCCATTGCTGAAGCAGAGTGCCTCCTCAAATCAGAAAATAATCCGCCCTGTATTGGCCCATTCAGCATCGTATCGTTAGCAATATCCAGCGAAACCTGCGACCGCTCAATAGTGGATTC
>DALZ01000105.1 GCA_002496955.1 Euryarchaeota archaeon UBA128
ACGGATCCCCGACACCAAGTTCACAGCGTTTACACCTAGGACTACCCGGGTATCTAATCCGGTTCGTGCCCCTAGGCTTCGTCCCTGACCGTCGAATCCGTTCCAGTGTGGCGCCTTCGCAACTGGTGGTCCTCTAAGGATGACAGGATTTTACCCCTACCCCTAGAGTACCCCACACCTCTCCCGGTCCCTAGTCTGGCAGTCTCTGCAGAATTCAACCAGTTAAGCTGGTTGATTTACCCACAGATTTACCAAACAGGCTACGGACGTTTTAGGCCCAATAAAAGCGACGACCACTTGAGCTGCCGGTATTACCGCGGCGGCTGGCACCGGTCTTTCCCAGCCCTTATTCATTGACCGATTAATAGTCAACAAAAGCGCACACTAAGTGCACGCACTTGGAGTTCCCTCATCACAGTTTCCTGCAGTGTGAAGTTTTCGCGCCTGCTGCACCCCGTAGGGTCTGGATTCGTGTCTCAGAATCCATCTCCGGGCTATGTCTCCCAACACCCGTACGCGTCGATGGCTAGGAGGTCCTTTACACCCCCTACAACCTGATACGCCGCAGACCCATCCTATGCCGTAATCTTTCAACCACACACCGTTCCAGGCGTTGTGATCTATCCGGTATTATTCTCAGTTTCCCGAGGTTATCCCAGAGCATAGGGCAGGTTATCCACGTGTTACTGAGCAGTTCGCAAAGAATCTAATTTCTTTCTACTCGCATGGCTTAATCGAACTCCAAAAGCGGTCGCCTCTGGCAGGATCAACCAGATTTCTCTTGTTCTGATCCTTAGGTTACCTGTCGCATGATTTATTGCTGTCTCTAAAAAAATTGGCGAGAAAATATTGCACTTGAGCTCTTGCACAAAAATACATCATAATCTCGATCACCTTCCTGACCCTGAACCATAATGGCTTTTCAGAATCGCTATATCTTCGGCATTACGTAAAGAGAGGATAGATTTCTTCACCGTCCGAGGACTCAGAATCTAACGCCGTTCTCCACAACGCAGCAACTCAGCCACTAACAACCTGTATATGAATATACCCGATATCAACATGTGGAAAAACACGCAACTGCGGAACGAAGTAGTGGGAAAATCAGTTGATTATCCGGCGAATTTACTTTACTCTGCACCAAAGAATTGTCTTATCATTGGATGCATCTCCATTGCTTGCTCTTTCTGAATTTGTTCATAAGTTCGCAATATGATACCAACTGCAAGCAATAAACCCGTTCCTGTGGCGTTACCCACCGTACCTAGTAGGTCCGCACCTGCCGCCAATAATCCTACAAACGCACCTGAAAAATAGGTTACTGGAGGAATGTAATTTTCGAGGATTTTCTCCAAAACCTTGGGGTTCTTACGGAATCCAGGAATTTGCATACCAGTTCTCTCAATTTGTTTCGCAACGTCCTTGGTCCCCATATTTGTTGTATCGATCCAGAACTTTGCAAATACCATCGAGCCAACAGTCATTAGCACTACATAGAATATCACGTGGACCATTATCTGCGTCAGACTATGGCCGTAGATATCTCCTTGTTGGTTTAGCAGAGGCAAGAGCCAATCATTAACACCGTTCACCATACTGGCATACCATGCAAAACCACCTGACGCGGTGGTTTGGCCCTGATCATAAGTACCGATATATTCTGAAAGCGAACCATAACCCTCGCGGCCCAAGAACGGTGTTTGCGAAAGGGTTGGATGGCTCCAGAACAATAGCGTAAACATGTTGATGTTAGCCAATAATGCTGCCATCAGAATAACTGGAATGTTAGATGCGTAAACTAATCTAATTGGATACTTACCTCTATGGCCTCTAACTTTACCGTGAGTAAGCGGCAACTCGAGCTTACTTGATTCGGCATAGGCAACAACCAAGAATACGACGACAGATGAGAATAATGCAGCTAATGGATTCACGTGGGTAAGCAATATTGTCTCAAAACCATTGCTTGAAATCATTTCATAGTTGGTGGCTTCTCTGAACATATAGAAGATCATTGGTAAAGTTCCTGACGGCGGATTAGACATCGAATAACCTAGGCCGCTGGTAACAGGTAACGGTGATAAGGTTCCTACGAACGTTGATTGTGACACACCTGCTGCGATGAAGAGTGACATACCAGAGCCGATTCCCCATTTGCTGACCAGTTCGTCAAGTAGGAATACAAGATACGAACCAGCGAACAACTGCGCGACAATGACGAAGTTAGCCCAACCCATACCATAAGAATCAATCAAAAATTCCATTGGGTCTAAGAAACCATAAGTCTGTGGTATGGCTTCAATCGGTATCATTATCAAAACTAATAATTTCTGAACACCTTGATACATTGCCTTGTCTTCTGAATTCGATAAGTCCAATCTAATTATCTTGGCCCCAGCGAATAATTGCATGATAATTGAGCCGGTAACAATCGGTCCGATTCCCAAGTGCATGATGGTTCCAGAAGCACCAGCCATAATCGACCTAAATCCGCTGAATAAATCCAGTGCTTGACCAGAAAGACCATACAGCATAACATTCGTCATTGCGAAATAGATGATTAAGACAAAAGTAGTAGTCCACATCTTTTCATTGAATCTAACGTGACGTTCCGGCTTGGTTATGGTTGGATATACATCTACGAAACGATGCAGAGCGTATAGACGACTGCTTTTATCGCCACTCCACATGAAACATGTCAACGCCGCTGCCGCACCAAATCCGAGCAATAAAATTCCTACTAGGTAAAAACCCACACCATCTTCGTAACCGCCCCATTTTGCCGGTCTTACATACCAGACTGCGATACCAGCAATCGCTAGCCAGCCCATTAGTTTACCATAACGGCCGACAACCGGAGCATCTTTGAGCCCTTCAGGTAACTCTCTGTTGAAACACCACAAGAGGTAAGCAACATAAATGACTGACAATACTAATCCAAACTGTGCTGCATTTCTTTGAGCGGCTATCTCGCTTGAAAGTTCATCAGACTGCCAGTAAATAAGTAGACCAAAGTATAGCACTCCGGTTAATGCGATTGCCCATGGTATTGGCTTATGTCTCATTGTTATCACACCTTATGTTTACTCTTCTTCCCATTCGCCCCAATCATCGTCACCATCAGAGTCTATTGAACCACCAGCTGCTTCGACTTTTTCCACAGCCTTAGCACTGGCTTCTGATACGGTAACGGTAATCGCTCTAGTGATCTTTCCACTGCCAAGTAATTTATCAATGCCCATTTCTGTTAAGTTTACAGTATCTTTGTCACCTGCCATTTCTGCAAGTTGACCAACGTTTACAGTGGTATTTACCGTTCTTAACGAGGGATGTCGATTGAAACCGTGCATTCCCCAATGCTTTGGCATATACTTAATTCTGGTCATAACTCTATGCTTGTTTAAACCCGCATTTCCGCGACCACCACGCTTTCCGGCACCACGGCCAGCTTTTTTGCCGCGCCCGTGATAGCGGTTTCTTCCTCGATGCTTATTTGCTTTAATTCCCATTATATCACCTCAAATCATCCTTTCAACGAGATTGTTGATTGCGTCGCCTCGAGCACCTAGAGCCCCACCAACAACAAATGAACGTTTGATTCCGCCCCAGCCTTTGGGTCCTCTTGGCGGGTGTAGTCTGAACACTCGCTTTAACCCTGGAACATCTTTCACTGTTGAGTCGCCGCTAGTTACCGATTTGGCGAACTCTGAGATATTCTTGAACTCGGTGTTGTCTTTAACAACATCATCTGTAAGTGGCGAATCTCCTGTCATTCTACCACGTTCACTGAGCATTTTCTCGACGGTTGCTACGGTTGCTTCTCCCCAAGTGATGTAATCTTTGGCTTTCTGCAGCATCCCCCGGTATTGGTCATTCTCGGGTATGATGACTGCGTGATTTACCTTGGTAAGGTTAAGGTAGTCCATAGTCTCTCTAATAGACCTCTCAACATTGACATTGCTTCTTACTCTTACGACTATCCAACTCATTCAAACATCCTCCCTTGGTTAATGTACAACTTCTCTCTCTGTTGGTTAGAAAGTCTAGTTGTGTTTAGGTTCTTTAGAGCATTGAAAGTTGCAGCCGCATAATTAATCGTTGTTCTTGTTTGGCCTTTGGTTCTTGATAATACGTCAGTAATTCCGGCTAAATCTAGAACTTTCTTGCCGGTTTCACCGATTACCAATCCCTTTCCCTTTGCAGCAGGCATCAATGTAACCCGTGTTGATGCTGAGCGACCATTGATCTTGAACGGCACTGATGTTCCCGGACCAGTAGAAGATTCCCATGACCCGTTGCCTCTCTGCACGCTTATGATATTGAGTTTTGCCGCGGTGATTGCTTTCCTTATAGCTTGTGAAACTTCTTTTGCTTTGGCCATACCAAGACCGACATAGCCGTCTTTGTTGCCAACGCATGCCATGACATTGAACCTTACACGACGGCCACTGTCAGTCATGCGTTGAACCATGTTTACTTTGATTATTTCATCCTCAAGGTTCGGTATTAACGCGTCTACAACCTCAACCTCTCTTATCGGTAGTTTGCTCGCTAACGCTTGTTCAAAGGTTATTATTTGACCGGCTGCAACGGCATTACCTAGGCGTGTTTTTGGAGTCCATGAACGTAGATTCATGATAGGGTCATCCTGACCTTTGCCTCTTCTTCTTCCATCGGTTGGCTCTTCGGATTCCTCCGGGTTGAATGCTAGCATCAACCCCGGTGCCATTGCTACTTGTTCTTCGCTCATCAGTATACCCCCTCTATTTTGTT
>DALZ01000024.1:0-390 GCA_002496955.1 Euryarchaeota archaeon UBA128
ACACCAGGTAGCGCGCTGAGAACCATGACGGCCATTGTTTGTCATCGGCTTAAGAGAATAGCGCTTTGTATTGTTAATTTAGCACTCTCTTAGACCGGTTTCGTCGCTAGCATAGGAATGCATTGGCGCCTGAAATAAATCATCGCAAGTGCGTTTGACAATTGGTAAGGTTAGAGTTGCGCTATTCCAATCTACAGAATATCCTCCGACTGATGATGATGAGGGGACATAATCTTCACCGGTTTGTGTCATTGTGATGTAGATTGTTTCGCCAGCACTAATGTAAACATCCATCGGCATGAACTCCATTAGACCAAGCACTTCCACATATGGTAGCAGCGATAGTTGACCATCTCTGCCCCCTTCATGAAATCTGAAGTCCATTACGGC
>DALZ01000024.1:818-7569 GCA_002496955.1 Euryarchaeota archaeon UBA128
ATCACATCCTCCTCAAACGGTCCATAGGTGAGGGTAATTGCAGATGCTGCAGACATTGAAGTGCCATCTGGTGCCATATCTGCACCGTTAATCAGTAAATATTCTGTGTCAGGAGCTGGATATGTTGTTTCAAATCTCCATCCGCCCCGATTATCCTGCATTTCTACTCCCAGGGTGGGCGCTCGACCCTCGCCTTTTAGATACCAATTAAACCAATACAGCATTTCGTCAGCCCAGTCCCACCGCAGTGTGTAAGGATAGGCCTCTGCTCCGCGCCCTTCACCCTGTGAGCTGTGTCCCGTCACTCGATCTGGATAGTCATGCGCCCACTGGCCTGCTAAGGTTTTGATTTCAATTCCTGCAGCCTCTACTTGTTGATGGATTGGGAACGCCATGTGAGGGTCAACATTCCAGTCTTGCATACCCTGAATGATGTAGATTGAGCCCTGATAATTTTCTAATACCCTTCCAAGGAATGAGCGCTCAGTCCAATACGTGTTTCCAGCGTAGTCAACCATTCCCCCGGTCTGATAGGCCAGTGGTCCGTTGACATAACCTTCCACATAACCCTCACAAAAATTCTCAGAATCACCACCATCGCCATCGATGCCAAAAGCACCATAGACACCATTGTGCATAATCATCCCTCTGGCCTCCATGCTGCCATTGCGCCACATCAACTCGTGAACTCCAATCAGACCAGACATTGGGACGATAGTTGCTAAGTATGGATTGCCGAATGTTGCTGCCTGCCAAGGTGTAGAGCCGTCATACGACTTGCCAATCAGCCCTACTTTACCATTGGACCATGCGGCCTCTCCGAGGTAACTAACTGCTGCATCGATACCTCGTTGTTCATCTGTCCCCATTAGATCCATGCAATGGTTGGAATTCCCAGTTCCGAATACTGATACCTGAGCAACAGCAAAACCGTGAGGCACATAGTTCTCGATTAGGAAGCGCCCTAAACGTTCGGCAGGGGTCGTCGCTGAAACATCACCGTCATCATAATATGGTCCAACATCTGCAATGACTGGCACTTTACATGCATCGGTTACATTACCACCTGAGTAGTCACATCCGTCGATTTCTGGCAGCCACAATCCGAGGTGAACCTCAGCGCCACCGGTAATGCCTGCGCCGCCATCAGCAAGGGTGATTGAGGGCACGGGGACGTAGATTGATAGTGGTGCCGAGATATTGTGTGTCCCGTTAATGGTTACTCTACTAAAATCGTCTGAATTATCGTATTCGATATCAGCACGCTCCCATGGCTCTGGATAGGATTCAGAGTCGAATGTAACAGTATCAGATGCGGTTTTTTCGCCGATACAACCGGATAACGTTGCGCTCACCATCACTAAGATGATTAGCCATGGTTTCCAGTTCATGACTTCCGCTGCCCCTCAACCTATTGAAATCATCGTATTAGATGTCCTTACTCCTCAGTATCATCCTTTACGGCTGCCATCTCTTGACGAACTTCATCCATGTCTAAATCTTCTAACATCACCACAAGGTCTCGTAGTGCTGCTTCTGGGAGAGCACCTGGTTGCATGAATACGCCGATTTGTTCTTTGAACGCAATGGTTGTGGGAATAGACCTTATGTTGAACATACGGCCTAATTGTGGCTCCTCTTCAGTATTTATTTTGGCAAATACTATGTCTGGAAAGTCCTCTGAGACACGCTCATAAACTGGGCCATACGCTTTGCAGGGACCGCACCATTCGGCCCAAAAATCCAGAATCACCACTTTATTATTTTCAATCACGCCAGCAAACTCTGGTTCGGTAAGGTTAATTGTCGCCACAATAAATCCTAAGTGAATTAGTCTATCATATAATCGTTTGACAATATGAACCGGTTGGTTAATGTCCTTGTTGCTTGAGGTCTACGCATGCGACGAGTGTTGATTGTCTCAAGCGTTCTATTGTTGCTGCTATTATTGCCCTTAAGTTACACCGTTGAAAATTTGGAAATTAGTGAGGAAAGGCAAGCAAATGGACGTGCGGCAAATGTAGTTATTTCTGAACTATTTATTAGCCCAAACAATCTTGTCGCTAATGAGAATAGTTCTAACATATACGGTGCAGTAGATTGGAATGGTGACGGGGATTACGGTAGATTTAGTGACCAATTCATCGAGGTGTGGAACTCTGGTGACGCGCCGCAGGACGTCTCAAGTTGGTTGCTCTCAACAACTAGTGGCAGCCCACCGTGTCAGCTACCATACAACACGACACTGGAAGCGGATGCCAGACTAGTCGTCTTCCGTGCAGATTCCGACCTAGATCTTAGCTATTTTGACGGTGAAACAGTATCAATTTTTGATACTAATTCTAACCTGATCAACAGTATGTCGTTTCCCGCCACTGATTCGAGTTATGGTCAGTCATATGTCTCAGATAACGGAGTAATTGCCAAAGCGGACCCAACACCGGGTCGAGCAACTGATTACTCTGAGGAATACACCGTTCCAGACAACATAGCCAACTGCTACAAATTAAGCAACGCCGACTCATCACGAGCTTTCCTACTCAAGGGTCGAGTGGTCACAATGGATGGCGAAAACAATGTAATCAATGACGGAAATGTCATGATTCGTGATGGCAAGATTACCGGCGTCTGGGCATCCAACAGCAACCCACCTGCTGGGGTTGATTTTACCGATGTACCAATTGTTGAAACTGAAGGCACAATTTATCCTGGATTGATCGATTTACACAACCACGTACATTACAACCACATACCCCTGTGGGATTTTGAGGTCCACCTCAGCGAATCTCAAAAATCCGAAGAAGGGGGCTACACCAACCGGTATCAATGGGGTAACAACTGGGATTATGGGCCCAGTATAACTTGGATGAAAACCAACATTCAGTCTACCTATCGCTGGGACATGGCAAGTGAGCAGATGAAATATGCTGAGGTCCAAGCTGTAGCCGGTGGAGTAACTGCCATGCAAGGTTCACCAAGTTCAGGGACTCAGGCCTGGGACAGTATATTATCACGAAATATCGAGTTATACAACTTCGGCCAAGACGGCATCTCTACTTGTGCAGTTTGCGGTGCTGCAGATGATGATTACACCGGCAGTCACCTGATTAGCCAAAGTGAATCGGGGACGCTAAACGCCTGGTTTGTCCACCTTTCAGAAGGAGTCGACCAGTCGAGTAAGGATGAATTTGATGCCTTGTGGAATAAGGGATTGATTATGGATGAAACTATCGTTATTCATGGCACTGCACTCGACTCCACGCAATTTAGCCAAATGGCTAGCGTAGACTCAGAATTAGTCTGGTCACCACTTTCCAACCTACTACTATACGGAGATACCACTGATGTTGTTGCGGCAGACCAAGCGGGTGTGAGTATCTCAATTTCACCAGATTGGGGGCCTAGTGGCTCCAAAAACAACCTCCACGAACTGAAGGTAGCCGATATGTGGAATACCAATAACCTCGGCAATCATTTCAGTAACTATGAGTTAGTTCAGATGGTTACCTCAAACCCTGCAGACGCGACTGGATGGACGCCATTTGTTGGACGAATTAAAGCAGACCTATACGCCGATTTAGTAGTCATAGACACATTTCATGAGGATCCATATCGCAACCTGATTGAAGCAATAGATGCTGATGTCGCTCTTACTGTTGTCCAAGGCAAAGCAGTGTTTGGTGACATTGATATCATGCAGGATTTGCAGGGTGATGATTGGGAATATGTCAACGGAACTGATTTCCAAAAAGCAGTCGATGTCACCACGCTGACCGAGGTTGACGGCAGTCAAACATTCGCTGAGATTGAGGCGGGCTTGGCCATGGCAATGCGTCATGAATTTAATGACATGAAAGCCAATTGGGTTGAGTTCAACGGCGACAGCGATGAAGAGATTAACGCATGGCTGAACACAACATTTGATGGTGATTATCGCGATGAGGTTAACCGTCTTAAAAACATGACATTAGATCCAATTTTTACCTCAGGAGATGAGCGGTATTTTGATGTAATTAATCGATCAATCCACGCAAATTACCATATTGACCTCACAAAGCTATATTCTGATTATTACACCGTTGAAATGACAAACGGTGACCGAATTAATGTTAATGTTCAGTTACCTGTGGATACTTCAACGCCCAACAACAATAACAACGGCCAAACAGGTAGTGGGGACACTACAACTCTGCCTGGCCCTGTCGACAATAATACTGAAGATCAGGACGACATGTTTGCTGAACAGCCAAATGATGAATTCGTCGATGAAACCGCTGCGGACGAAGCAACAAAGAACCAACTAAAATTGATTCTTGGAATAATTGTTGTGATTCTATTATTCGGATTGTATGTCGTCAGTAGAACAGATGACAGCGATGAACTGGCGAGTTCGCAAAATTCAATTGTTGAAAAGATATGGGACGATGACGAACTCAATGAATCAACAGATCAACAAAGTAATCTGCAAAACGACCCACAGGCGCCAATCGATATCAAGGATAAACTAGCGAGTGCGATGAAATCATCCGGCCTTTCTGCGGTCCGGTTATTCACTGCCATAGACCAGACCAAAGATGGTTATGTCTCACGCCGGGAAATAAGGACTGCAGTAAACACCTTGCTGAAGGACTCAGTGAAAGTTTCAGACATTGACTCAATGCTTGAAGAGTTTGACAGTAATGGTGATGGGGTAATTAGTTTAGATGAATTTTTGACTGTCATGGAACAACACCAACCAACACAGTTTGTGCCAGTCTTACCGGACCTCAAACCACCGCCAAAGTGACCGTTGGTGCATTACTGGGCGTGCTAAAAAATTAAATTAGGCACGAATATTACTGGTAATCTTTGTTTATCTCACGGCTTATTATCAGTTTTTGGATTTGACTGGTACCACCAAAAATCTGGTAAATTTTTGCGCCTCTCATGCGTCTTGCAGCCGGGAATTCTTCAGAGTAGCCATATCCTCCGAAGATTTGGACTGCATCAGTGGTAACTTCCATACCGATGTCTGCAGCATACCTCTTAGCATGTGCTGCGGCCAAAGTCGCTCTTTCGCCTTTGTCTAGCATACTTGCCGCCTTGTGCGCCAATAGTCTTGCTCCTTCAATCTTGGTTGCCATGTCAGCGAGCATAAACGATATTGCTTGATGTTCAAAAATTGACTTACCAAAGGTCCGCCTTTCGTTAGCGTATTGCCAGGCTTCTTCCATTGCCCCACGTGCATTGCCAAGTGCATGCGATGCAAGCATTGGTCTTGAACGATCGAAAGCAACCATTGCTTGTAACCATCCATTGCCCTCCACACCGCCAACAAGATTGGCCTTGGGCACTTTGACATTATCAAAACTTACCGAACGGGTATCAGAGGATCTTTGTCCCATTTTCTCTTCTTTCTTACCAACCGATAGGCCGGGTGAATTCGCTTCGATAATAAATCCGCTAAGAGCCCCGTAGGTGTTTTCATCAGCAGTTTTTGCCAATACGTAGAACCAGTCAGCGTGGCCTGCTCCTCCAATCCACATTTTTGCGCCGTTTACAATGTAATTATCGCCTTCTAGTATAGCAGTTGTCGTTATTGCTTTGACGTCTGAACCAGCACCTGGTTCGGTAACACAATACGCTGAAATTTTACCATCGCAAACTCGGCCGAGATATTCCTGTTTTTGCTCTTCTGTGCCGGCATAAATGATTGGGTGACATGCTAGCATAGTCACACCGGTGATTGTTGCAAATCCCGGATCGCCCCGACCTAATTCTTCATTTATCATTACCTCATCTAGAAAACTCAGCCCCATACCGCCGTATTCTTGTGGTATGGTGCAATTCAATAATCCCAATTCTCGGGCTTTGTAAATAGATTCTGCGGGAAATAATCCTTCGCGGTCCCAATGTTCAGCATTAGGAATTAGTTCATCGTCAGCAAATGTTCGAGCAAGTTCAACTAACATTTCTTGCTCTTCATTCAACTCAAAATCAACCATGGTGTATCTCGGGTGCACTGACATTTAATGTTGTGTAGAAAATAAATGACAGATTTCAGTCATGACGTCGGCGGCTCTAGCAACAGGCATGTTACCACAAGCCGGCTCGTTGATTATTCAACTTCCCAAATTGGGCCGTCAGCAGAGTCGGTCACAACGACACCCATTGCTTTCAGTTCGTCCCGTATTTTATCGGCAGAGTACCAATCTTTGTTGGCTCTCGCCTGAGCCCGTTTGACCAGCAAACTCTCAACCTTTGGAGCCAGTTCGGCTCGTCGCGGATCTTCCTCTGGCTCGAGTAAGGCGAACTCACGGGTTGGCAAAATTCCAAGTACTAAGCCGGCTGATTCTTCAAGCCAATCTACGGCGTAATGAGCGAAGGCATCGAGGTCCGCCTCATCTAGGCCGCTACTGAGTATCTTCGAAATCTCACGCACCCCGCCAAGTACTTTAGCAACTGCATCACGGGAATTAAAATCATCATCCATAGCCTGAGCAAAACCCTCACCCATTTTCTCCAGAATTGCTAAAGATTTTGTTAGTGGTTGTGGGGAGTTAATATCTGGTTTAGGCAGGCTTACCGGCGATTGTGTAGTCATGCCTTTCAGGGAATTTATGTAGCACTCTAGCACGCGATTATAATTACGTTCAGCATCTTTCAGCAGTGTTTCGTTCATGTCGATTGGTGAACGATAATGAGCGTTAATCAACGCAAACCTAAGGACCATCGCATCTACTTGCTGAAGAATGTCTTTTATGGTCCAAAA
>DALZ01000116.1 GCA_002496955.1 Euryarchaeota archaeon UBA128
TTTCGGTACGTCACCGTCGAGCCATGCGTTGAGCGTGACAAATGACTCCTCGTCGCCACGGTAATAGTCAGCATGGCCGTATCGATGTTTCATGAAGTTAATTTTTTCATTATCTGCATATAAATCTCCCCAAACATAATCGCCAACAATACCAACACGGTAATCATAAATTCCATCCTGGTTACTATCATGCTCACTCGCTAATGTCCACCCATCCTGCGTCCCGGGATGGTCTGGATGGAAATTATTCAACCCTTCATTTGGCCTCGATGGTATTCCTGTCGCCATTTCTTTAACACACGATGCCGTCATAGTTAGTGGATTAGTTAACACATCAATATAGGTGCCATTACGCTTTTTTGCGTGCAAGTTGGGCATCAATTCTTGATTATCCATTAGGGATTGTCTACCGCCGTCAAGAACTATGAACAACAAACCTTCACTCAGTTTTTCATCTTCTGATGGTGGTGCCTCGACTCCATCTTTTGGTGCGGGTGCATCTGAAATAATGTATGCACCTGTGTAAATAAAGGACGGTAAAGCCAAAATGGCCACCATGAAAACAACAAGTAGCAGGAAGTTACGACCAGCAATTTTAGACCAGTCGGATTTTTCCATACGGGCTGAATTTGAACTAGATACTTAATTCTCGTGTCGATTTCAACAAGGAAGTGGTTGATTTGGTAGTATTGTTGGTATTCCGTTAACGGTTTTCGTTTAAATTTACAATGGCGACTTCCAGTCTTTCATGGGTCGGATGAACTTCTACAAGCATAACCTGAACATCAACAATTTCTGCAATCTCCTCCGCAGCAGATAGTGGTAACTCAATTCGACGAGCAACAGGGTCGTATCTTATCCAGCCTTCGGATAATTCAAGTTGTTCAGATAATTCCTCAATATCATCTCTGGCATCTGACTCATCGGTTGGAATAGCTCCAAACAAAATAGTATCATCATCGCTTAATACTTCATATGGTCGTAAGGTTATCTCAGCCCGTCTGCGGAATCTGGCTCTTAACTGTCCGGCATCTTTGAAATTGGCACTGCAGAACTTTACGTGGAAACTCATGTCTTTGGCATGTTGTTTCAGCTTGATTGCTAGTTCATATGAGCCCTCTGCAGCTGCCGTCATTGAGCCACTTAGGTTGAATCCACGGATGTCCATATTGCCTTGATTACCCACGGTAATCTCGAGTTCATTGAGGTTGAGGAATTGGACGTTAGAACCATGCATTTCCTCCAACAAATCGAATAGTGAATCGGCCTTGTCGGGCTCGCACGGTAGTTCCACGCCAACATTAATGCCCATTCGGTGACATTCATCTATTACTTCCCGGTATCGTTGTAGACTACCATCCAATAGATGAAAACGGATTTCATCAAGACCTGCGTCAGCAAATCTAGCGCAATTTACTGGATTGAATGGGATTGATGTGTATAGGTGAATGTGATGTTCCGGGCCGAAAGCCGATTTCAACTGTCTAATCGCCTCGAGTGATTTTTCCATGTCGAGCATTGGATCGCCACCTGTTATACCGGTACCTGTAGCGTTCATTGCCCGACCCTCTTCAATCACCTCACTCCAATCTCGGCATCGTCGCTCATTGGCGAACATGTCAGGCGATTCCCGGCGATTATCAGAAAGTGGACAGTAATCACATCCCCAGTGACACTTTCCAGTAACAAATAGAACAAGTTTA
Source organism: Euryarchaeota archaeon UBA128 (assembly GCA_002496955.1). Taxonomy (GTDB): domain Archaea; phylum Thermoplasmatota; class Poseidoniia; order Poseidoniales; family Poseidoniaceae; genus MGIIa-L1. The sequence continues at coordinate 1,704 of DALZ01000116.1, forward strand.
CTGCCTCGCTGACACTGAACACACCCCTCTGCCTCGCCTATTTCGGCGGGTGAAATCTCAGTGGCCATGGGCAGTGGACCTAGCATAACAACACCACTCCGGATTCTTTTAGGGTTTCAAAGTCTCGTATGACTTCACATGCTATCATTGGTTATTTTATCGATAAGCCAGCGATGAAATCGTCGATCTTCAGTAAGTTCGGGGTGGAAGGTAAGCGCTAGCTTGTTGTCCTGCATTACCCCGACGGTTTCTCCGTTTAACTTGACAATTTTTTCACAATTGATTGTGTTTTCGATGAACCTAGGGGCGCGGATAAATACTCCGGGGAAATCATTACTTTCGCGCTTTGCCGCTTGGCTTGACATCGGCAGTGGTTTATGGTTGAATTTGTCCCGCGATAATTCATAATAAGACTCACTGGAGGGTTGCGGAGTTTCAAGATTTACCTGTAATGGGGCTTCAAATGAAAACCGCTGTCTTCCCCAAGCGTTGCGCGATACCTCTGCATCAATAAATCGGTCGTGTTTACTTCCGGGGTTTGCTAGTAATATTGCACCAGCACAAGTGCCAAGAACCGGTCGGTTGGGGTGGCTAATCATCCAAGCAAATATACCATTCAACAGCGATTCACTCTGGCTTGCAATACGCATCGTTGTCGATTCACCACCCGGAAGGATCAGCGCATGAATTGAGTCATCAACCTGTTTTGATTTGCGTAACTCAACAATTTCAATAGTCTTGCCTAATTCAATCGCGGCGTGTTGGAGTGCCTCACAATGTTCGTGACGAGCGCCCTGTAACATTGCTACTCCAACGCGCACCATGATGACCGGTTATACTTGACCTCTATCAGTTCGCCGCTTTATTACATTAATTGAATAACCTGCACTATCAGCAAGGACTATGGCAGAGTATCGCGGCGACTGCTTCTTAGTCCCCGGCCCGGTTCGCATGAACCAAAATTGTCTAGATGCGATGGCAACACCTGTCATAACAGCTCGGGGAAAAGAGTTTCGCGAGGTTATGGCTGAACTAAATTCTGGTTTGAGGTATGCATTTAATCTAACTCCTTCCAAGCCCGAAAAACACACCCAGTCTTGGTCGGGTGAGGACGACTTCAAGGTAATGGCAGTTTCTGGTAGCGGGACTGCGGCCATGGAGATGATTATTGCGAATAGATTCAGACCTAACGATTTGGTCTTGGTGCCGACCAACGGCAAATTTGGCGAAAGGGTAGCAGAAATGTGCAAGCGATTTTGTAATGTTAAGCATATCAAATACGACTGGGGAAGAGCATTCGACTTATATGAACTAGAGCAGCAATTAGAAAGAAAATGCTATGAAGCACTACTAATCTGTCACAATGAGACTAGCTCGGGGATTACTCAGGATGCACCGGCAATTGCAGAAATGTGTAATCGTTATCAAACCTCATTTATCCTTGACGGTATCACATCAATTGGTGGCCTACCTGTTGACTTAACTACGTGGAATGTGGAAGCAGCGGCCATGGGTGCACAGAAGTGTACTGCAGGCCCATCTGGCATTGCGGCAATTGCGTTTAATTCGAGATTTCACGACCGATGCAAAGCGATTAAAGAACAAGGTGACATCAATGCATTGTTCTATCTAGACTTTATTTCTGCATATTCGAAAGGGAATGATGACCAGACACCTTGGACTCCCGCGATTAATTTAGCAATGGGTTGGTCTGCGGCACTAAACACGCTAAAGGAAGAGGGTTTAGCAAAACGTTGGGAGAGGTGTCAAAATTTATCCAACGGTGTTCAAAACTTATTCTCCGATCTTGGTTTTGAACTATTAGCAGACTTATCTCAAAGAAGTCCTACAGTAACTGCAATATTATACCCAGAAGGTATCGATGACAGTTGGCGCACTGACCTGAAAGAGAAGTTTGACACACAGGTCATAGGCGCTCAAGACCATCTCAAAGGTAAGATGTTCCGCATCGGTTCAATGGGTGAAACAACAGCAGCTGAAATGATCGAGGGTTGCAAGCGGATGATCGAGTGTTTCAAACACCACGGGCATAAACTACCAGATGTTGATGTTGCGAGTTATTTTTGAGGTGTAATAATGAGTAATTACATTGTTCTTGGACGTTTCCAACCACTACACAAAGGCCATGAATACTTACTCAATTCGGCGTTTGACCTAGCCGGAGACAACAAACTCACCATTGCGGTTGGCTCTGCCCAAAAAGGCTGGGAAGCGAACAACCCATGGACTTTTGATGAGCGGCAAGCCATGATACAGGCGTGGTTGGACATCAATAACAAGACCGCTAATATTGTAGGAATTGATGATATCAACGACCCACCAAACTGGGTTGAGCATGCAACACAATACCACGGAAAAGGCATCCTAGTGACTTCAAATCTGGCCACCAAGGAGCTCTATGAAGCGGCAGATTTCGCAGTTGATTACATACCGCTGTCAAATAGAGATGGGTATGAAGGATGGCGGGTTAGACAAACGCTTCTGATGCTATCAACAGTGTTTGAGGATGATGCCGCAAAACAAGTCATGTCAGCAACAATACCTTCTGCAGTTGTTGAATGGTTGGTCAACAACGATGCAATTTTTCGCCTCTCAACAATGGTTAGTGGGATGAATGTAGGTTAGTCTTCCGAGGCAACAACAACCCTAGCAGCAACTAAGACTCTCTGCTTGTACATATATCCCGCTTCAATAACATCAACCACGGTACCACTAGGGAAATTCTCTGAGGCAGGTATAGTTGTTATCGCGTCCATTGTTGCCGGGTCGAACTTCATGTTTTTTGCGGTTATTTCCGTAACCCCATCGCCGGATAACTCATGCCACATTTTGTTTCTGAGCATCCGCAAACCTTGAGCTAGCGGCGATTGGTCCTCATCATCAATGTTGTTCATTGCTCGGTCGACGTCCGCTAGTACGGTCAGCATTTTTCTTGCCAGTCCCATGCCGGCGTATTGGAGCATCTCTGATTTTTCTGCCATGAAACGTTTCCTGATATTTTGTATCTCAGCCTCTTTGTAGGCGATTTCTGTTTCCGCCTTTTCTGCTCGGGTGATAGCAGCTTCAAGTGGGTCTGCCTCTTCTTCAACTCCTACTTCTAGAGTCTCTGCACCCTCTTCGATGACCGGTAACTCATCGTCTACAGATTCGATGGTAATCTCATCATTGTCATCTGACATGGTGCTTGGTAAGGGCAGTTATTTTTCAAACCGTCGTATTTATCCATGTAGATAGTTGGTTAAATTGAATTCACCGTGTCCCCACAGGGCAGCATCAAGGTGTTCTCGACCGACTATGCCAATATTTTCAGACGAATTTTGCCACTCGGTTATCGCGTGAACTAGTAACCTTGAATTTCTGGCATGTGCCTCATATGTTGGGATTATTTTTGGGTCTTCTTTTTCATCCAAGGTTTCACCAAGTTGTTTTCTTCTCTCCATCCAATCAATGCATACTTGATCTGCAAATTCATCCTCAGGTAGGTTGCTTAGTTTCGAAACCAATGTTTCCCATGTTCCAATTGAGTAGAGCTCAGTGCGGTCTTTGATTTCTCTGCCAAGTGCTACATCTAGGTATAAGTATGACCTTGCTTCCCAGCATTCCCAACTACCCGGGCTAGCAAATTGCATGAACTGGAGCAAACCTTCCTCGCCATCATCGAGGTCCTGTAAAACTGATTTTACGGCTCCCTCACGTTGGCCAATAGTTTCCATCCAATCGAGAATCTCGGCCTCACAATCAATGTCAAAATCACGGTTTAATCTAGGTAGCTTTTCTGGTCTTAGATGCCTCATTTTCCCGTTTGTCATCAGGTCATAAACCTGATTCCATTGAGTATCCAAGATTTTATCGAGGGATTTTCGATTGACTAACATCAGGACAGTTTCAATCCCCATGAGGTAAACCAAGTAATCACCTGCTTTGATGTCATCGGAATACAGAATTTGCAAAGTTTACTGCATAAAACTAACGAATATAATCATCAACTATTGTCTCTCTAACACAATAGATTTCAAGAGTAACCGATATTCAGGTGTGTTTAGGGGTCAACATGGCAACAATCAAGGAGCAAATCGAATTGATTCGCGCCGAGATTGACAAGACTCAGAAAAACAAGGCGACAAATGCTCATATTGGCAAATTAAAAGCAAAAATCGCTCAACTCAAGTTGAAAGAAGAAAAAGCCATGGCTCACTCGAAAGCTAGCGGCGGTGGAAAAGGTTTCGAGGTAAAAAAATCCGGGGATGCAACAGTTGCTCTCGTGGGATTTCCTTCAGTTGGTAAGTCAACGCTAATCTCTAAGGTTACCGATGCTCATTCTGAGGCGGGCGGTTATGCATTCACCACCCTAACGTGCATACCCGGGGTGATGGAGCATCGAGGAGCTAAGATACAGATTTTAGATCTTCCTGGATTAATCAAAGGGGCCTCTGAGGGCAAGGGTAGGGGTCGCGAAATACTCAATGTTATTCGTAGTGCTGATATGACGTTATTCATTGTCGATCCGTTCCAAGATGGTCACTTCAACGTACTCCACAAAGAGTTACACAATGCAGGTCTCCGATTAAATCAGACAAAACCCCCAGTTTTCATCAAACGTGTTGACAAGGGCGGTATTGATGTCAGGTCGACGGTTGAACAGACACATCTTTCCGATAGTGACATCGGTGATATTATCCGTTCGTTTGGTTTCACTTCGGCAGTCGTGACCCTGCGAGAAAATGCTACAGCAGAACAGATTGTCGACTGTCTTGCTGGCAATAGGGTGTATGAGAAAGCAGTCATAGCCATCAACAAAATTGACATTGCTACAGAAGATGAGATTGTCAATGCCACCGAAGCGCTACCCAGCGAATGGCCCGTTATGCGCATATCAGCATTCAAAGATATTGGTTTGGAAGAACTTAAGGATTTTATTTATGACAATTTGGGATTCATGCGCGTTTTCTTGAAGCCACAAGGTCAAGAAGCAGACCTTGAGGAACCACTCATTGTAAAAGATGATTCAACGGTAGAAAATATATGTAATAAATTACATCGGGATTTCGTCAGGAAGTTTCGTTTTGCTAGAGTGAAGGGGCCTAGCGCCAAGTTCGATTGGCAGCGTGTTGGATTAGACCACAGGCTTGTTGATGGTGATTTACTTACGATTGTAGTAAAGCGTTAGTCCCAGATACCCATGTCCATTTTAGCGTCTTCTGAAGCATGGATTTTGGGGTCCCAACGTGGCGACCATACTAAATTGACATGAACAGATTCGACACCTTCTGTATTGAGTGCAGCACGATGCGTTGCTGCCATAATTTCTGCGGCTGCAGGACAGCCTGGACTGGTCAAAGTCATGTCAATTTCAGCATGAACTAAGCCCTCCTTGTCCTCAATTCTGACATCATAGACTAAACCTAATTCTACAATTGATAATTCCAATTCGGGGTCTTCAACTTCGTCTAAATGAACTAACACTGCCGCTTTATCTGTCATTAAACCACCTACATTTGAGTCTTAATTTCATTCATTACTTTGTCGAACATATTTCTAAATCCGTTGGAACGGCTTGGTGATAGTGAATTGAGAATACCCATTTCGGTGGCAAAATCTGGGGTCAGTGTCAAAACGACATTAGCGTCGCCATTATCTATCGCCATTGTCAAGATACCCATAAGCCCTTGAACTAATTTTGAGTCTGCACCTGAATAGAATCTAACATTTGAATCAATAATTTCGACTTTTACATGAGCTTCTGATTGACAGCCATTGACCCGCGTAGCATCCGTCCACTGGTCAATGGGAAGTAAATTAACTTCATCAGCAAGGTCAAAGACCATCTCAAGCCTTTCCATTTTATCATCGATTTCTTGGAATTCTTCAATCAGTTCAGTCAATTCTTCTGAGTAGGTCATGCAAACCTCTCCAAAATTTCTTTGAAATAATCGACAAACGAAACTACTTCATCGTGGGTGTTGTAAAAATAGAGAGAGACACGAACAGTGCCAGTGATTTCAAGCCTATCAAGCAGAGGCTGGGCGCAGTGATGGCCGGTTCTAACTGCAAATCCTCTAGCATCCAATAGGTGTGCAAGATCTTCGGAATTCATGGTTGGATGGAGGAATGAAACTACTGCAGCATCATTTTTATCGTGCCTTCCGTATACTGTCATTCCTAACTCTCGTAATTCTTTAGCTAGCCAACGAGCTGAGTCTAAAATTCGTTTATGTTCAGATTTAATATCGACATCATTTAGCCATTTTAAGGCCTCAGTCCAGCCAATCGCTTCGGCGATTCTCGGCGTGCCAGCTTCAAATTTTTGTTCGTTTTTCTGGTAGGTGGAGCCGTGAATTGACACGGTCTCTATCATGTCACCGCCACCCATGAATGGTTGCATCTCGTTGAATGCATCATCGGTTACCAGTAGTGCACCAATACCAGTTGGTCCACACATTTTGTGTGCGGAAAATGCCATGAAGTCTGCTCCTAGTTCGCCAAAGTCGATGTCTTGATGAGGTGCACTTTGGGCGGCATCAAGTAGCACCTTGGCGCCGTTCTGCTTAGCAATTTTGACTATTCTTTCAACTGGATTGCAGACCCCCAAAACATTTGATATATGGACTACGCAAACGAGTTTTGCACCTTTAATAGCCGCTTCAAATAATTCCATATCGAGGGTTAAATCCTTTTGCACGGGGACATATCTTAGCTCTATATTCATCTCTTGCGCTAACATCTGCCAGGGAACTATGTCCGAGTGATGCTCCATCTCGGTAAGAATTATTGCATCACCATCGACTAAATTTGCTCTGCCCCATGCATGCGCCACTAGATTAATTGCTTCTGTGGTGCCGCTAGTGATGATTGCTCTGGTGGCATTGAAGCGTGACTTGAGCTCTCTACGACATGATTCGTAACCTTCGGTAGCTTCACCAGCCAAAGTATGAACCGCACGATGAACATTAGCGTTAGAGTTTGAGTAGTAATCGTTCATTGCGTCAATTACCACACTAGGTTTTTGGGTAGTTGCTGCGTTGTCAAAGTAAACCAACGGATAACCGTTGATCTCACGTTGCAAGATTGGGAATTCCTCACGCATGCTAATCCTCCAAATTTTGATTAAGATGTTTGTTGAGAGAATCGAGGAGAAATAATCGAACGTTGTCGTCGGATATTTTCGAGAAACTACTAACTAAGAAACCCTCGACAATAAGTGACTTAGCGTGTTTTGGAGTAAAGCCTCTCGCCATAAGGTAGTGCAACTGATTTTCATCAATCGGTGAGCTTGCTGCACCGTGAGCAGCGCTGACATCATCGGACAAAACCTCTAGTTCTGGCAGTGACTCTGCTCTGGCTCGGTCGGATAGCAACAGGTTCTTGAAAACTTGACCAGCATCAGTCCCGTCACAATTTTCTTCAATCATCAATAATCCTGTGCCAATGGCGTGGCCTCGGTCGGAGCAAGACGAATTTACTGTCAATGATGAGTTCGTGTGACCTGATTTGTGCAATATCTCTATGTGGTGGTCATCATGTCTT
>DALZ01000138.1 GCA_002496955.1 Euryarchaeota archaeon UBA128
GAAACCCCTGTTCCTCTGGACCATGACAATCCGTTTCAACTCCTTGTGGCTGTTTTGATGAGTGCTCAAACGACGGATCTAAAAGTCAATGAAGTAACGCCTGCGTTGTTTGCTAAGGGTCCAAATGCCAAGGAAATGGCCGAGTTACCTGTTGAAGTGATACTAGAAGATATCCGACAAGTTGGACTTGCTCCAACTAAGGCAAAGAACATCAAACGCATGGCGGAATTGCTCATCGAGAGACATGATGGCGAAGTCCCCGCATCGTTTGAAGAATTAGAGGCCCTGCCGGGAGTCGGGCACAAAACCGCCGGTGTGGTGATGGCTCAATCTTTCGGGGTTCCAGCATTTCCGATCGACACCCACATTCATCGTTTAGCAGCTCGGTGGGGTCTGTCAAACGGGAAGAATGTCGAAAAAACTGAAAAGGATCTTAAAGCGATATTTCCCAAGGAGTTATGGAATAAACTCCATCTGCAGATAATCTTCTTCGGCCGTGAATACTGCCCAGCAAGAAATCATGACCTTACACAGTGTCCAATTTGCTCATGGACTGCGACAAAGAAGCGTATCCGTGAGGAGATGAAGCGCTGATTAGAGTATCGAAATACCAGATGATGCTAAGTTGGTTAGCACAATCACGCCGGTGATTACAGCAGTCACCCGCACTGCTGTATGATGAGCATCGCCGTCCTTGGCCTCGCGCAGTAGTGCGTAGCCAATTAATCCTAGACCAATCGCATGTAACATACTGGTTAATGCGTCCAAACTCGTGCCTAATTTTTCATGAGAAAATGAGTCCTTGTTGAAATCATCAGTGTTTGTGTAATCTGCTGGGTTAGGCGCGCCTACTAAATCTGTGACCTGAGCGAACATAGCACCAATGACAATCAACACTACGCCAATCATTAACCATCGACTAAAATCATAGGTGCCAAATTTGTCGAGAAATTTTGGCTGAGGCTGGTAAGCCGCCATCGGCTGCATGGGCTGCACTGGTTGCGGAGGCTGGGCTTGAACTGGGGGTCCGGGTGCTGGTTGCATAATGGTGAATTGTAAAATCAATCTATAAAACTTGACAATTTCGCTACACCGAGAAAATCGATGATGCAGCATCGAGTATTAGTGCAGTTAACAACGAAGTAATCCCCGCAATCCAAAGCAGAGAAATCATTTGACCAAGAGCGCTAGTTAACCCGCCGCCACGCAGTCTTGTGGCGATGAATGAGACTGCCGCCACCTGGATAAGTATCAATATAGATACCACGATCTTGAACATTCGAATATTTTCCGTCACTGAACTCGCATCTTCCATTACTGGCAGAGCAACACCACCGCCGAAATCAGCCAATGCAGAAACATCAGTATCGGCTAGCCCGCTAGCAACACCGGCAATCGCATCACCTAGTTGTAGCACAATTGAAATCGTAACATTCAGACTAGTGACGCTGGCCACCAACAAACCAATTGCTACACCCCACATCGTGTTAGCAGATAGGGCACGTCTTCTGCGCAGCGATAGTAGACTACCTACAGACCTGCTGACCATCTCTGCGGTTTCAGCCGGTCTACCAGATGATTGAGAACCTTCGATGTAGATTCTCATATAGCGAGAAATTACCGATGAGTTGGTATCGGCATTGAAGTAATCCCATGCTCTGTCAGAGTCAATTCTTGTCGACAGGCGTTTCTCTAAGCGGTCAATGGAATTGTCAAGCATACCAAAATCAATACCTCGTAACGCCTTGATAGTTGCTGATGGTTCAGCCGACCTAGCTTGGGCAGTGCCGCCAAGCGCCCTGATGAAATCAGGGTAGGTTTCATCGCGGCGTAGGACCATTCCTTCCTCTCGTCGAATCATGAAAGCTGGAAATAACAGCGGCGTGAGCGGTATTGCGAACACGAGTAAGCCAAACTTATCCCACTGATCGCTGATTACCTCCCAAGCAGAAATCACTGTTAGCGACATCACCACCGTTAGGAATGCCGATATTCCACCAGCGATTAAAAACGCCCGACGGAAATTTACCCGAAACGGTGTATCCATTTCATCTCTGGCAAATGTCTGGTCTTCTGGTATGGTGGCGCGGAAGGCAAACACTGCTCCAACCTGTACAATGGTGAATATCAAACCTGCCAGTAGTAGAAATCTGATTCGGCTAAAGATTTCAATCGGCTCTGCGTCTGGACTACCAATCTCAAACAATACCAAGTGAATCCCTGCGATAACTAAGGCAAATAGTCCAGCTGAGACCAGCGAGACGTATATCTCTTTGAGCGTATCGACTGATTCGAGTCTGGTGTCATATAGCGTGTTATACTGTTCTGCAACGGTTTCTTGCTCAGCACGCATGAATTCATCGATTGGCTGACCAGCCTCTATTGAGAACGCCATGCGGTCCAGAAAGTCGGTCCACAAAGGGCTCGGGCTTTGATGAGCAACAATCCTCGCAGCCTCTGGCAGTGAGGTATTCCACTTATCGACAAGGGTTTCAATGCGCTTCACCTCAGCGGCTAATTCACCATAATCTGACATCTGTTTCAGAATATCAAAAATCGATTTAGCACCAACCTCACCAAGTGATAAAATACCCATTCTTGTGATGAACATGTGCATTTCTTTCTCGATTTTAGTGGCTGACCGTTGGACTTCTAGTAATGGAAAAGCCACGGCAGCAAGGCCCGTAATCAACGGGAAGAATATGATCATCAATACACCAGCAAATCCTTGGAATAGTGCGCCTTCACCCAGTCCGCCGGTTAAGAAAATGAACACTAGCGCCGTGATTAAACCAGCAAGGCTTGCGCCACCCACAAAGATAAACAAAAAGCGTGGAATTGGCATTTCCAGACGACGAATCGCTACTTGCCAAATCGGCATTCTCTCCATTTTCACACCTCCTAACCGTGATTGATGCCTGTCCAAGTGTCAATCGCTCGGTCGAAGGCCTCAAATCCATTGTTGTAGTAAATGCCCAATAAATCAAACACGTCGTCGTAATGAGTTAGATCTCGGTCGGCCATTTTGTCCAATGCAGCCGCCCGACGAAGCATCTCATCGTAGATATCACGCTTGTTAGCGAAACCAGCCATTGCAGCAATTTTGTTTTCCAACAAATGACTTTGGAACATACCGCGGAAATAGTGCTTGTCTTTTACCGGGTCCCACTCGAACATACCACGAGTCAATACACCGTCACTGTGCTTGTTGTAGCCAATAACTTCGTCTATACCAGTAACCCTTCGAGCAATACCGCCGCCTGGTGCTTCAACGACTTCTTGGAAGATGGCGAAATTCAAGTTATCAAAGAACCGAATGGGAACATTGATTGGGTCACCAGTGAATCTTTGAATCATCTTGACAATCGATGAGGCGTGGAAAGTTGCGATTACCGGGTGACCTGTCTGCATCGCTTGAAATGCTGTCGCACCTTCAACACCACGAATTTCACCGATTATGATGTAACGTGGACGACTTCGTAAAGCGGCTTTCAATAAGTCAAACATCTCAACCCGGGACTCCTCATTTTTTGAGTCGCGAGTTACCAACCGCTGCCAAATTTTGTGACGAACTTTCACCTCAGGCGTATCTTCCGCAGAATATATTTTCACATTGTGGTCGATAAATGGTAGAATTGCATTCAAAGTAGTTGTTTTACCTGACGCGGTCTCACCGGATACTAATACAGACATACCGTATTCTAAGCATATCCAAATGTAAGCAGCAACTTGAGTTGAAATCGTTCCCCATTTGATAAGTTGAATAATAGAAATTGTTTCCTCGGCAAATTTACGAATAGTAAATGAGGGACCAAGCATAGATACATCATCAGAGAATATGATATTGATACGTGAACCGTCTAGTAGCGCCCCATCAATAATTGGTTTATTGTCTGAAACTGGGCGACCGATACGTTCCGACATCGCCCTAAGATAGCGAGATAGAATCTCTCGTTCTCTAAACCTAATGTTGGAGGTAACCATACCGAACACTTTGTGGTCCATGTGAATATGTTTCAAACCTACAGAGTGAATATCTTCAAGCATTTCGTCAGAGAGTAGTGGCTCGAGTGGACCATTCTTGATTAAATCCCTAATGATGATGTATTGAAGTCGTTCGCGTTGTTCGGGTGAAACTATAACGCGTTTATCGTCCATGCCAATCATTTCCCAAAGCCGCCCTTGGCGTCTTGGAGTTGCTCCC
>DALZ01000088.1:0-687 GCA_002496955.1 Euryarchaeota archaeon UBA128
GGGGGGCGGTCCGGTAGGCGGCCCAGTTGGCGGTGGTCCCGCAGGTGGTCCTGAGGGAGGCGGTCCTGAAGGTGGCCCGGTTGGGAGCTTAGGTGGCTGTTCAACAGGGGTTTCTGCATCTATCAAGACTGGTTCAGCTACATCAGTTTGAGGTGTTTCTTGGATTTTGTCAGTAGTCGCCTCATCTGTTGTGTCCGTGGAGTTATCTTCCTCCATGACGGCTAAATTCTCCGTAATTTCGGGTTCAGTAGTTGGTTGCTCAAGTCCACCCAGGCTGCCGAAGGCATCACCGAGCATACCCTCTGCCTTGGCAATCTCAGATTGCTCTCTTGCCACCTCAGCGGAGGTTTTTTTCTTAGCCATGGCAATACCCCTGTGTACACCCACACGGCGCGGCTTAAATAGCGGTTGCGCTCCGGAGGATACGAACACGCCCGCTTGGTGTAGAGGTTATCATGCAGGATTGTCATTCCTGCGACCCGGGTTCAATTCCCGGAGCGGGCGCCTCGAGTAGTTTTCATCAGGTGCGCTCTGGAACGAACGCGACAAACAGGTTAACAAAGGAAAACTATTCGGAACAACTGAGTTGGACACAATGGTAGAGTTAATCGATTACAAATGTGCTGTTTGCGGAAGTATTGAATCATTCCACAGAGAACGCAATGGAATCAGTTGTAAAGCCTGCGG
>DALZ01000088.1:1072-10119 GCA_002496955.1 Euryarchaeota archaeon UBA128
GGCGCGGATAGTTCAAAAACCGCCGTTAGTTTTGCCTGACTATGACGTCGTGGTTACAATCAAAAGCGCCCACGAGGTTCGAACACTTACTTACTCCAAGTTCCATTAAAGATACATTAGCGACTGCTTCCACTAGTGACAATCCGCCCCATTTACTTTTGTCAGGTCCAGCCGGGGTCGGTAAAACTGCGATTATGCGGATGGTGGCAAGACAGTTGTTGGGTCCGGGCTGGCAATCGACAACCCACATCTTGAATGCCAAGGATTTAGCACGCAAACCAGGTGCTATGAAGGCCTTTGAAGAATTCATTAGGCCCAGCGGTTCAAGCGGTAGTCTTGCCGGAATGACCAGTTTGGATATATTCACTGAGTCTCTCGCCGAGGTTCCAAATGATTCGGGCCCGCCGAGTGGTGCTGAGACATTCAGTACCAATTCAAACCTCAGGGTGAAACTGTCAAGAATAATTGTCATAGAAGATGCCGATTATCTCGGTAACCTCAGACAGGCTTACCTGCGTCGCATGATGGAGCAGAGTAGCTTAACCTCTAGATTTATTTTTACTACGACTACGCCATCACGCCTGATTGAGGCATTGCGGAGTAGGACACAACATATTCGCATTCCAAGATACGATCGTAAAACGATTGAAGAGCAACTAACACTAATTGCTGAACAAGAAAATCTAGAACCGACAAGAGGCATTATCGGCGACATAGCTCATGTAAGCGAGGGGAATATTCGCAAAGCAGTGTTCATCCTTGAAGTGATGGGTAAAAGAAAGTTATTGGCTAACCGACGAAACTTGCAGAGCCTTCTCGCTTCGACTAAGGTCAGAGAAATCCAACTGGTTCTCGAAGAAGCGATGCGCGGTCGTGTTCATGATTGGCGCTGGGAAAAAAGCAATGGAAGAAGTATGCGGACACTTAAGGGTGCCATGGGTCTGCTAGACAAATTGATGGATGAACAAAATCTCGAGGCGGAAGATGTCGTAAATCTGTTCCACAAATTGTTAACTGAAGGCCGAATGAATCTAAGCGATGAACTACTTTCTCAGGTTATGGTAAGCCTTGCTAACTGTGATGTTTCAATATTCAAAACGTCCCAGCCAAGAGTTGAATTAGAACGTTTTCTACTTGATGTTGCAGCCTTGTGTAAGTAAATAAATCAGCGCAATACTCATCATGACCCGACATCTAGCCAGACCGGGCGCGTAGCACAGCTGGATAATGCGTCGGCCTCCTAAGCCGAAGATCGCGGGTTCGAATCCTGCCGCGCCCGCTTAAATCACCATACACCGGCAATTTATGGGTAACGAGTAAAAATGGTGACCTGTTGGTATGTAACGATGGCCCGGAATAATCCAAAACCTTCAGATTCGGCATTGGATTTACCCGATCCGTATGGTCATGGATTCGAGAGAGTCGAAGACCCGCTAGAAAAGACTAGAATGCAGTGGACACATTTAGAGGGCCGGAGGAAGTTCTTCGGCAACATCGCGAGGAATTGGATACTTATCTATTGGCGGTCTGTCGTTGGTCTAGTTCTGGCATTCACCGCAATGCTAGGGATTTTTTTCCCCCAGCAAATTGCGGATAATAATTGGATGATAATACTCCTGCCGATACCAGTGTTAATTGCCGTGATTCCAAATATAATCGCTGTTGAATCTGCATGGCACGCGATGCAAGCAAAACTGTCACTTAGAGAACAAGGCGGATTAACTGATGGTGTTCGCCACACACTCAGGGTTCAACCCGGGATAGACCGCATTATTGACGGCCTGAGAGATCATCGCCGAACAAATTTGATTAGCACAGTGTTGATTAGTATTGCTTTTCTGATGATACTTTTGGCTACTGCAACTCAGGCAGGGGAGGTTGCGTGGAATCTGGCTCTCTTAGTATCAGCATCTACTGGCTTTATTTACACCTTTCACGCACAATACACCAATCTTAGCGTCAAACAGTTAGGTGATCGATTTCCAAACCTAGTATTCCACGCGCCGACACATCACCAAACCCAATTAGGTAGCATTCTTGGAGATTTACTATCAGCCCATTTAGACCCTGACTTGGATTTAGAGTGGAACAGGTGGCAAGGTATGTTTTATGATTCACTAATGCCGGGTAATAGCAAAAAGCAGGCCTTGGAGAGGGTTCTGTATATACTGTATCTCCATAATCTCGGCGAACTTAGTGATGGGGATGTCCAAGAGGAACTATCATCATTAATCATCAAAGGTAATGTTGAAGAAATTATCTACCAATCCAAAAGCGATTTCAATTGGCGTACATTACAACGTTTAATCTCTCACGCCAATGCTTGGCAACCCAGTGCATTCAACCTGCTTGCCAGATTGCAGAACGATCTATTAACTGGTAAGCCCGAAACAATCCGTGCCAAATGGCGAATGGATGTCGCACTTGACGATGTCTGCGTGGGTGGTGCAACAAACTTGTTCATTGTGTTAAACAATCAGACTTTTGAAAAGCGTAATGTTACAGTCGAAGTGTTGGTTCCAAACGGTGAACCAGAGTCTCGAACACATCGTTTCGAATTGGATGCCTGTCCGCCACCGCGCAATGCTTTGCGATTGTCCGCCGCCAAGGAGGAGGATTGTCTCGACTGGGTCCCCAGGTATCTGCACAAGGGCGTGGTGCTATGGATGAATGTGGCTTGGGACCGTAGTTTCTACGGTGCAACCAACATACAGGTTGTCCTAAGGGACGAGGATGGAGTGGTGCTTGAATCTCGAGTGTTAACTACAGAAGTCAGCCGAAGGACCTCAAATGCTCTGAGAAAACGCATGCAACGGCTAGAAAAGGCGCGGAAAATCGGTGAACTTGAGATACCAACAGCCGTATAATGGCGATTTCTTCGTTATTGTTGTATGCGGTTGGCTTATTTCCCCCTCATGCTTCGGTGGATTTGACGGGTGACTGACTGTGGAAGCATGGGATATACTTGTTATTGGTGACGGCCCCGCAGCATTGCGGTCTGCAGCAGTATCTGCGAAGAATGGCGCCAAGACGCTACTAATTTCGTCAATGGCTCTGGGTAACGGGGGCTCTGTTGCGCTTGATGGGTTAGCAGCTGCAATTCAAGAAATGAATAACAGAGGTCATCGAGAGGACACCATTAGGTCGGGCTTTTTCCTCTCAGATCAAGATATAGTTTCTGCTAAAACCAGCATGGCAATTGATGAGATGAAGCATTTGGAGAAGGCTGGAGTTGTGTTCAGCCGGGATGCAAGAGGTTTGCCATTGACCAAGAAAGGAATTGGGCACTCTAAACCAAGAGTTGTAGACGCCGGCGATGCATCTGTAAGGGATGTGCAGCAGGTACTCGAAGAACAATGTATGAAATATGGTGTTGTAAGAAGGGGAGACCAACTACCTGTAATGCTAGTCAGCACAAAACAAAAAGTCGATGGTGTAATAACTTTAGATATGATTAACGGCAGATTTTTGGCAATTCAGACTAAAGCAATAATCATCGCTGATGGTGGTTTTGAAGGAATTTTCAACGGAACCGGGATAGGGTTTGGAATGGACTTGGCACTTCAAGCAGGTTTACCGCTGCGAGACATGGAATTTATCAGCAAAACCCCGTTTGGCGTTACTAATACAAAATTAGTGCTATCCGCAAATATGATCGGTTACGGCGCTGAACTATGCGACACGTCTGGAAATCCGTTTTCTGCAGATAATGTGGTTCAGTTGTGTGAACAAATCAATGAATCATCGGGAGCAGTTGTCGATGCTCGTTCAATGGGCGATGACAAAGTCTGGTGGCAATCGGCATTCAGAACTGTTAAATCGTCAACAGGAGTTGATATGAATAAGTTTACCATTGGTCTGGAAAATCGTGTCAACCAAACCTTAGGTGGCATCGCAACGGATGAGTGTGGCCGCGCCGTAATTGGTAGTTGGTCGCGATGGTTTACCGGCCTATATGCTGCCGGCGACGCCGCATGTTCCGGCCTAAACGGCGCAGGTTGTTTGCCCGGAAACCGTTTGTTGGATGCAATGACAGGCGGCTATAGTGCAGGAGATCATGCGTCAAATTGGGTATCATCGCAAACCTTCTCCAATACGGAAAACCTAATCCATGCTCTCGAATCCTGTGAAGTAAATTTTAGTGCCAGATTTTCAAACGAAGCTGCAGAAGCCGTACACAGGGTAGGGGCTCTTGATAATAGAATACTGGGCCTTGCTAACAAATTCGTTTCCAACGTAAATAGTGCTGATGATCTATCTAGATTACTGCAAGATTTAGAGCAAATTAGTATTGCAGCCGACAAAATCCATTTAGATCAAAAATCACTGATTGGAAACACCAATTACTCTGCGTTACTCAGAATCCATGCCGGCACTAGACTACTCAGGGCGTCAATAAAATCTTCTCTTGCGCGCAATGAGTCTAGAGGCGTACACCTTAGAAGTGATTTTTTAGAGGAAAATCCAGAACTAATCCACCACATCACGATTGATAAAGACGACAACGTCGGCACCCTTGCCGTTCGCAAAGGGAGAAAGGACAACTGGATACTTTCTCCTCAGTGAAAAACAATAACTCTGATGCGTTAGGAATGCATATGAGCGAGTCGACACTGTTTGGAAAAATTATTGCCGGTGATGTACCATCTCATAAGGTCGCAAGTGGTGATAACTGGTATGCCTTTCTCGACATATTTCCTCGGCGAGAGGGTCACACCTTGGTAGTACCACACAAACAAGTAGTGCACCTTCAAGAGTTGACAGACATCGAACTAACGGACTTGTTTATCGGGGTGAAAATTGTGGAAAAGAAGTTATCAAAATTATTTGCTACAACTGACTTTACCATCTGCATACACGATGGTCCACTCGCCGGACAGGAAGTACCTCACGTCCATGTTCACGTAATACCACGAACTGCTGGCGATGGTGGTCAAACACTTATGGCTATGTGGCCCAAAAGCCCATCTACTAACGCACCTAATCATGAAAAGTTAGCCGCCCTAGCCAATCGATTAAATGAGGTGGAGTAGTGAAACATCCAGACCCAGAAGCGATGAACGATGGTGTTTTAGACCATCGCGGAGAGGTTTTACCATATCTGTCTAAGTCAGCAAAAAACATGAAAATGGACAAGTTATTGACAACACCAATGCCGAATTACACAGGGAAAACCCCAGGCTCCTACTTCTGGACCAAAGTTGTCTATTGGATTTGTAATCGGATTAGTCGAGTTCAGTATCGCTCAATTGAAGCTACGGGAATGGAGAGGATACCGGATGATAGGGGATCTCTTTGTTGCGCATGGCATACAAACGGTATCCTCGACGCATTACAAATCACCTTGAACCATCCAGAATATTTTGTCTTTGGTGCACGGCATGACTTGGTCACCAGACCAATTATGGGATGGTGGACCCGGAAAATGGCCGTACAACCAGTTGTTCGGAAGGCAGAACTATTGCGCGGCGGTTGTAGTGAAGAAGAGGCTACGCTGCTCAATGGGCGTTCATTAATTACTTTGGCATCAGGAATATCTCATGGTTATGGTTGCGTCCTATTCCCTGAGGGAACCAGTCATAACAATGCCTACATGCTAAGGTTCAGGACAGGCCCAATGCGAACAGTGTTAGCAGCGTCTGCATTGGCTATGTCAACTGATAGAGCACTGCCGGTGTTAATTCCAATAGGCCTTCATTTTCGGACTAGAGAGTACTTTAGAACTGATGTTTGGGTAGAATTTGGTGACCCTATTCAAGTGCAGGAGAATGATATTCCGCAGAGTTTGATTGATTCTGTATCAACTGGTTCTTGGTCAGAACCCCCTGCTGAATCGGTATACAAGTTACGCGATAAGTTACGTGAAGAATTAGTACCCCTAAGCCCTAATACGCACAACTGGGAAGAGTACCGTGGGTTGTTATTATTAGGGCACATCAATGGAAGACTCAATAATAACCAACCACGAACTTGGCGTGAAGAGGTTGAAGCCGCACGCAAATTCAGAGATCAGTTTACCAAAGGTTCGGAAATAGTAGATGTTGATGACCTACAGCCACCAAAAATATCTAATTCATTGTTGACAAAATCGGAATTGGGTGCGGAGATATTACACAGAAATGGACTTGATGGCCGAGACCTTAGCCACGGTATGAACAAATTATCTGCTCCGAGGGTATCAAAAGCGCCATTAGCAGTTATTCGATTACTCCTGTTTACTTGCTTATTGCCAGTTTTTACCTTAGCCTTGTTACCACAAGTAATCCTTGGTCGTGTGTTAGGAGATTCTACCGATGAGGGGATTGATGCTCGAACCTCCTACCAGTTCTTAGCGGCCATGTTTGGCTCGATTACGATTTGGCCAATATCGTCCACAATCTTAGTCGGTTTACTCTACTGGCAAAATGACCTGATTTTAGATTTGGTTGGTAAGGATTGGACTCAATCATTCGGCAATTCGTCACTAGAAATCGGTTTCGCCATATTCATGATGTGGTTGCTGATGTTCCCCATTTCCTTGCTTACCGGGAGATTATTTTCTCTAGTATGGGATGATTATGTAGATGCGCGAGGGTTTTATCGGAAACTAACTATGTCGAGCGTTGATAAAGAAGAGTTGTTTAAACATCTCGCTGAAATAAAGCATGACTTATCTATGCCAGACTGAATCTTGGGTTTGATTGAAACAGGATGAGTTATTCGCTTGGCATGTGGCACCAAGTGAGATAGTATCATTGGTCAGGAAATGGCTAGATGAGGAGCGACTGTTCGTCAAAGAACAGAACGATTCTAGGGCACACGCACACGTTTTAATTAAATATCCACAAGGTAAACAAGGCCATATGTTTGCCGTAGTTGTGCCAAAAAACCGAGATTTAGTGGCAATCTCAAGCATGACGCGAGTCGATAAAGGCCAGCAAGACGAGATGGCAAATCACATGCAGGAGGATAAAGACGGTTGGTCTGAGTGGATTCATGATGCACGGTTGCAATTAATTAACTCGGCCGTTGATTGGGGTATCCACATGGGTCACAAAGGAAACAAGAAGCCAGGGCCTTTGCAAGCGTTCAATGTAAGTCTTCCAATTTGGTTTGATGGAATCACCAAGAATGAATTTATGCACTCTTTGCGAAGACTTTGGTTGGCAAAACTCGGCATAATTCACGAGATTAAGTATTCTTACGGACCAGGCATTGGAAAACCCGGCCCTGTTGATGATTGGGAACAAAGTAAAGCCGCAAAAATTGAACCAACTCAAGCAAAGCCGTCAGAACGAGATAGCATTGAGGTTGAGTTTGACGAAAAAATGTCATTTGGAACCAGTTTTGACCCCTCAGAGTGGGCTTGATTGAGCGCACCAAGATATGACCTGAAAGGGTCGTAGTTAAGTATCATGAGACGATACATGGCTTGTTGTAAGGGTGGATTATCTATGAGTCAAGTATCCAAATCAGTTAGCTTAGTGTCTATTATGCTGTTATCGGTCCTCTCAGGATTGGTGGTCAGCAGTGATTTTGCCACGGCCAATACCGTGGTCATCACTGAACCACAACAAATTGTCGATGGAGGCTCAGCGTCCGATACCCAAACGGCTATTGTTGGAGATAGTCAAGGAAACGTACACATCATCTGGGCTAGAAATAACCTGCACCTTTACTATTCAATGCTTGCTAGCAATGGAGAGGTATTGATTGATGCAACACAGATTACTAACCCTGGAATTCACAAGATTTGGCATCCAGATGTAGTAGTCGACGACGATGATAATGTTCATATTGTTTGGACGGACAAGTCAGGTACCCACAAAATAATGTATACTGCGTTGAGTCCATATAAAATTCAGCCTTTCAACGGTCAGACGTCTACCGATGGCGCAATTACCGGAATCGATGATGTTGTGATCTCACAACGTGCACAAGACAGAGATTGGGCATCGATAGACGTTGATTCACAAGGCAATATTCACATTGCTTGGGAAGACGAATACGATGAGTTGGAGAAATTCTTCAACCAACCACAGATTTACTATTCAATGATTCAACCAGACTTCGTAACACAAGATGTAATTACTCTGTTTGATGATACAATGCTCACCCCTATAATTGGCCATAAAGGCCACCCAGACATTGTTGTTGACGCTAACGACCAAGTGCAAATTGCTTGGGATGATACTCGTGGTGGCAAAGTTGAGTTAGTCTTCGTCATTGATACTTCAGGGTCCATGTATTCAGAATGGGCAGATGTTTGCACAGTAATTTATGGTGGTACTTTCTCAGACGGGTCAGCATTTGAGGGCATTAAACCACTCCTTGAGGTTGCTAACATGACCGTTTATGAGACAATCTACGGTCTTGATGGAGGTTTTGGCCTACCATCAGCTGCTGACAGTGGTGATTGTTCTGGATATAATCAGAATGCTGGACCACGTTCTACTCCACTAGGAGACGGTGACGATTCAGGGGGCATTAGAACACTTTCAACAACCGTTTACAACGGTAACCCATACCAAGGGAGTCAAGGAGAATCTTGGGGCCCAGGCACTAACTGGGCTTGTCTATCATGGCGAGACGCAAACGACAATGTTCCCGGCAGCCCACTTGCCGGAGGTGCTAACCACAAGTGGAACCCTAATGCTACAAAGATAGTCTTGCCAGTCTCTGACGAAGGGCCAAAAGACGGCGACCCGTCTCAGCAAGCAGATGATATTGCCTCGATTAATGAGGCCCACGACAGTTGTGTTCGAGCCGGAGTAATTCCAATCGGTCTGTATGGCCAAGGATATGGAGGCGCAGGAAATATTCAATCACATTTCCTGGACTTGGTTAAGTGCCCCAACGGAGTAGTATCAACTCAACCAAGAAATTGTCCGGGCGCTGACCCAACCAATAATCCGAGTAACGTCAATGCAGGGGGCCAAGCCTATGAGTTCCCATCTGGTAGTGGTGGAGCAGGTGCAATGGCATTGTTGGTTGAAGCTATGGTCTATGTGGCCACCAATAATTCTCGAGAGATTTACATGACGGTTCTAGATCCATATGCAAAGATG
>DALZ01000020.1 GCA_002496955.1 Euryarchaeota archaeon UBA128
TCCAGTAATAATTGTCATATGGATTTTGATACTCCAAATGGATGCTTGCAGAGTTCTCCATAGTAGTCAAATTGGTGGCAGTTATACCATTTGCTGATATAGCATAGATATAATCGCCCATGAAGATAGAGCGGCGAATGTTGTAGGAGTTCCACCAATACTGCTCGGAGTCGTAAAACTGGGAATGGTCGACCTCGCCATATGCCGTTAGGCTGGTTTCTGTTACGTTAGTTATCATCAATTTGCTAACCCATTCTCTTTGACATTCAACATAGGTTCTAGCTTCGTAATCGTAATAACCGCTGGTATAGGTATTCATTGGAACTGCAAGCATAGACATAGGCGCCCAGTATTGGAATGCTTTATGCTCATAGGTGGCTTCAGAACTCGACCAAGACCAACATGGATTATTTTCATCCTCCACAGGAGAGATTGTCAGGGTTGTTGTCTCTATCGGGTTGGTAAAGTCTGAAACATCAAACAATGATAAGCGAACATTACTCCAATCCAAGCCTTCACCGGTTTCTAAGTCTGCAGGCCCCATTCCAATGGTAAGTAATGTGTTGTCGGAAATTGGATGGATATAGGTTGACACGCCTGGAATTTTCAACTCACCCATAATTGTTGGATTGGTTGGGTCGGATAAGTCTATGGTCCAAAGCGGGTCCATATTCTCGAAGGTAACAATATATGCTCTGTCTTCAACGAATCGAGCACTCCAAATCGTTTCATTAGGAGCAATGCCCTCGATCAACCCTATTTGTTCAAGAGTTGTGTGGCCTGTAGCGTCAGTAATTGGCTGTAACGTGACCACATTGGAAGTCATTGGCTCAGGATTATTCAACCACCATCTGCCCCATTGACCTTCGGTTGAAGCTACTCGAAGGATTCCTTGGTATTCCGATAGTGAAAATTGGTTTTGGATAGTTCCGTCTACTCTGCCTGATGCGATGTATTCTGTTGTGCCAGAGTCGCTGATGTCGAACATGTGGATGTTTGTCGCCTCGTCAGAATCCTCAGAGTCCCAAAACCACCAAGAATCCCAAGATTGCTCGGCCAGTATCAGTGCGTCTGCTGAAGAGTAAACTAATGGATAATTACCGATAATATGGTCTGCTTCAAAAGTGAAGTCAGGGCTTGTAAGGTCAAAGGAAAAGATACTGTTAACGCCTCTTGAGAGCCCATCTTGTGGAGCTACGAAACTTGCGCAAGCATCGTTGGTGATTGAATGGGTTATCACTTCGTCATCTTGCCTTTCATATATCCTCGGGACAAGATCAGATAATTCCATGTCTGCAATAATTTCTTCATTATCTAGCATTGTTTCGTAAGCGACTTTTTCTCTTATCTCGAGGCGTTTTGGATCATTATAATCGAGGTACGAGTAACCATCGGGAAGTTCTAGCCAACCCCTCAATCCCATGGTTTCCATCCAAGCATGTGAAACCGTTCGAATTGTACCGCTTACTTCTCTTGCGGTGATGTATGAACCTTCGATGAATAATTCTTTTTCAAGTTCAATATCTGACCTATCACTTATGTCGAATACACTGAATTTAGTTAGAGAGTAGGTCCTCCAAGAAGAGTATTCTTCATCCCAATCCATGGCCGAGTATAGTGGATTCGTGTGCGGAATATTCCACGAGTTGACAGATGAGATAACTACTAGCCTATCGCCATCGAGCAGCATTGAGTTAGGATTTCCTTCAATGGTTGTATTAGATTGGTAGACTAGCTCCCCAAACTCTGGAACGCCCATTATTTCCAACTTTTTACCATTCAAGAAATAGATATAGTATCCATCAGTTTTCACTACGTCTGCCTCGTCAACGCCACCCTCTTGGTTATTTGTGCCTGAATAATCAGTGCCTTCGGCTCTCCTTGGGACAGGTGTGCTAGTTCCGCCATTTCCGCTATCAGTCGACTCAGCCATGACATCATCTTCAAGCATAACATCGTCCCAGAAGTAGTAGTATTGCTCTTCTACTGCTTGCAATAATTGAATCCGATAATCTTCAATAATCGAATCTTTGAGTCTGGCTTCCAAATCATCACAATCATCAAATGCAACTAAATCAGGTGTTGAAACCGCTCTTGGCATGATGGTTTTCCAGTCCAACGGAAGGTCGATATCCGGCACCTCCACTTCATCTTGCAACGCGCCTAAACAACCGGCGGTAAAGAATAGTGAAATCATCATCATTGCCATGATTTTAATGCGTTGCATAACAATAGCACAGCCAATTTAGTTATCAATCAATTGGTGAGTTGCTTTGTCGCAGTGTTATAACAGGATAATTCTTTCAACCAAGGTAGCAATGTTGATACCTTAGTCGCATGAGCCCGTAATGGAGAATACCTTGGCGGTCAACACGGAAATTGAGCGGCGCTTCCTCGTTGATGGAAGAAGCGATAAGCCATGGAGAAATACTGTCGATATAAGGCACATTACCCAATACTATCTTGATTCTAATGATATTGAATTATACGAATCGTCAATCAACTATCGAGGGGTTTCTTTGGTTTCTATTGCTACAGAAGAGTTACAAATACTAACGAAAACCGTTCATTGGGTAAGTAGAATTAGAGTACAGAATGATGCTGTAATGCTTACCTTGAAAGGCAAGCAGCATGGTGTAGCAACAACAGAATTGGAGTGGGTGTTGCCTAGTATACCAAATATCGCGGGACTTGAGGAACATCCATGTGTTGAAAAAATCAGATATTGTATCAACGCTGGCTGCGGTTTGACCTGGGAAGTTGATGAATTTGAAGGCGTTCTTGCCGGACTAATTCTTGCTGAAATCGAATTAGAAAGCATAAGTCAAGATTTCGACATTCCACAATGGATTGGTATCGAATTAACCGGTTTGAAAAATTGGTCAAATGCCAGTTTAGCAACAACACTACTCAATGCTGAAGAACTGAAAAAGACATTACAGCAGCGATAATTCGCTCAATCTCATCATCTCTGAGTTCGTGCATAACGGGGATTGCCACTAGGCTGCTTGACAGAGTTACTGTAACTGGTAGAACTTGTTCGTGTTGAGGGTGTTTCGCAAAGACATTTTGTTGATGGCACGGTGTAACATAATATCGCCTCGCATCGATTCCGTGCTGGTCTAAGTGGGCAACAAATTCATCGGGATATTCGGTTGCTAAACAGTATTGATGCCATGCATGTTTAGCTCCTCGTCGAACCTTTGGAGTATCAAGGAGAGGGTGCTCAGCAAATGCTTGATGGTAAATCTCGGCAATTTCTCTTCGGCGCCCTACCCATGAGTCAAGGTGTGATAACTGGACAGTACCGATTGCAGCAGAGACTTCGGACATTCTTAGGTTGCTGCCCAGTTGCATAGATTCTAAACTTGGTGAACGGCCGTGATTTACTACCAAGGACACTGCATCAGTTAACTCATCCACTGTGGTAGTTAGCATACCGCCTTCGCCGCCGACGGCCATGTTTTTTGATGGGAAAAATGAGAAACAGCCAAGGTCGCCCATTGAACCTGCAACAAGTTCACTTCCATCCAACATTAC
>DALZ01000011.1:0-4371 GCA_002496955.1 Euryarchaeota archaeon UBA128
AATCGACAAGTCTGGATTGGTTGCATACATGCCGCTGGATAGTGGAATAATGCCGAGGATTAGAAGAGTCGAGGAGACGATTAAAAATGGCGATACTTCGAAGATTAGCCGGTCCGCACGTTGTGGTACCATGTGTTCTTTCAGTAGAAACTTCATACCGTCTGCAACGTTTTGAAAGAAACCGGGGAAAATAGAGTATCCCATCCAAGAACGATTGTTGACTCGGTCGACTGTTGCAAAGTTCTCATCGCGGTTGCCAAATTTGTTGTTGAGCCATTTGTTGACAGCACCGATTGGCTTACCAAGTCCGAACGGCAACATGTTCCACCAATCTCCAGCTGTTACCCCGTTCTCGCCAACCCATAGTGACCTCAGAGCAGTCGTTGCACCCCTGCGGTCATTCATTCTCGCAACGGCTTTTCGTTCGATCCACAATATGGCGAATTGTGAGAAAAATAACATTAGGAATACGATGTTGACAACAGCAAAGGTCGCTAGTCCAAAGGCAATTGCGCCTGAGCTATCTTCTAGCGGAGTACCGTCGAGTAGTGACGGAATTAGATCTTCGAAGGTCGAAAATATGAGGCCCCTCAAATCATACTTGTCGTCCATCATCTCACCTCAGCGGTCCGTCTCCCCGATACATGGGTCAAAACTACCCATAATTGCTGGAATATCAGCAACTTTGTAGCCAATCATCGTCTTAGCAACGAATGGAATGGTGATAAACATCGGCGACCTAATCGACAGGCGATACGGCATTTTGCCTCTACCCTCGCCGCCGCCAACAACGTAAAACTGTGATGCCCCCCTCGTGCATTCGTAATTGCTGAATCCTGTCGCTCCTTCTGGCGCACGGGTTGGTGCTTTGGTGTAAATCATCTCATCACCATTGGAGTAGTTAGTGTTCTTGCCGCCCGGAATTTTCTCAATCGCATCTAGCAGCATCCGGCATGATTGGCGCATCTCTTCAATCCTTACTCGATACCGATCGTAACAGTCTGCCCCTTTAACCGAGGTTGGTTTCTCAACTGCAGGCTCCCAATCAACCTCATCATACACCGAGTATGGGTGTGCCCATCGAATGTCATAGTTGACACCGGCAGCCCTTACATTAGGTCCTGAGACCCCGGCTTCAACCATTTCCTCTGCATTAGCGTATCCAACGCCTTGTAGCCTGACCAGCCAAATCGTTGATTCGTCAAGCATCATTTCGTATTCTTCTATACGCTTTTCGAATAATTTCACCTTAGCCACCATTCTATCGCCAAAGCCTATTGGTATGTCTCGCTTGACGCCGCCAATTCTTGGGTAATTGTAGTGCATTCTCGACCCGCCTAGTTCTTGCAGCAGGTCAAGGAACATTTCCCGATCCCTCATACACCAAGTCATCAGAGTTAGATTTCCAATGTCAGGACCGAATGCACCCAACCACATAAGGTGGCTTGCTAGCCTCTGTAATTCTGCAGCAATAAGCCGGATGTACTCTGCCCTTGCTGGTACATCAGCTTCAAGCAAATCCTCAGCAGCATAAATGTAGGAATTTGCCCAAGTCATGGCGCTTACATAGCAAAGCCTGTCACAATAAGGAGTGACCTGCGTGAAATCTCTCGATTCGCAGATTTTTTCTACCCCGCGATGGATGTAACCTAGTTCTGCCTCGGTATCAACGACCGTTTCACCATCGACCTTGACTCTAAGAGTCCACAAACCATGCGTCATCGGGTGTTGAGGACCCATTGTAATCCACATCTGTGCCATGGTAAAACCTCACTTTTTGCGACCCTCGTCCGCCGGTTTTCTGACGAATCCTTGGGCGTCGTCATACATTTCATTGAAATCGTGATAGCGTATTTTGTGCTGCTTTTGTAAAGGATGGAAACCGTCTGGGCTGTCGTGGGGATTGAGAACTCTGAACATATTTTCATGCCCTTCAAAATCAATTCCAACTAAATCCCAAGTCTCCTTTTCATTCCAATCCGCACCAACCCAGACGTGTTGCACTGTTGGGATTGATGGTGAATCATTGTTGGGTAATTCAATGATCACTTCAAACTCAACAGGTATTTGTGCGCCCTGCATCTTTTCCGCAACAAACACAGTGTTGGTATCTGGTATTTGGTTGACTATTGGCTGTCTTAGCAGGTGATAAACAACTTCCCAACCGCGTTCAGCCGGGCCTTCTGGAAAGTGCGTGCCGGTAATCATTGAGCAATAGTTAGCACCAAGTTCAAATTTTAGCCATTTAGCAAGCGCCTGCCAGTGCTGTGGAGGGGCGATTATGCGAACGAATGAATACTTCTTGGCATTGGAGTGTTGAACAATATCAGCAACTACTCCGCTTCCAAAGAATCTGTCATTAATCGAGTCAGCGCACTCGGTGACCGCCATCGCATTCTGTTCTAAGGTGATTTTCATACCCATTACTCATCACCCACAATTATTGGTTTTTCAGAATCACGGCCTGAGCTCGGCGCCCCGCCAATTCGAATAATTTTCTCGCGCAGTAGCCCGAAACCATCGATTAGGGCTTCTGGCCTAGGAGGACAACCTGGAACATATACATCCACTGGGATAACCGTGTCAACGCCCTCCAATATGTTGTAAGATTGGAAATATGGCCCGCCGGAGATTGCGCATTCACCCATGGCTATGCAGTATTTTGGCTCCGGCATCTGCTCCCATAGCCGAACAATTTTGTCAGCAAATTTTTTCGAGATTGGGCCGTTAACAAGCAATACATCTGACTGTCTAGGAGAGGAGCGAAATAATACGCCAAATCGGTCACCGTCGAATCTCGGCGTGGCTGCTGCTGCCATTTCAATGGCACAGCACTTAATACCTAAGTGCAGAGTAAACAGAGACTTTCTGCCGGCCCAGTTGAAAAATCTACCAGCGAGAACACTCAAAAATTGTTTGATTCTAGTTACTTTCAGCGCCTCATCGGTGACTCCACCAACCATCTCAACGAGCGCGCGGCTGTTGAAGGCTGCAAAGTTCTCACCGGTATCCGCCATGGTCCCACCTCAGATGTATATTCTACCTCGTTTCCTAAAAACATACCAAACGCCGAGCGACATGATAGCGAAGTAACCGGTCAACACTAACAACGCATCTTGAGCCTTGGATACCGCTCCACTGCGAGCGCTTTCTTGCAAGTCTTGAGCTGTTGCTTCCGAGGCAACCATGCCGCCTAACACCAAAAACATAAATGCAACATCAAACACTAAAAAGATAATCGCATACCAGTAATACTGGAAATGAAATTGAATCATTGCTTCACCTACTGGCTCACTACCACATTCGAATGTGGTAAGTCTCCTTGGATACAAACTGTGGTCTCTCTCATAGCCTTCTAGCAGATAGGATTTGGTTATGTGAGGGCGGGCCGGATCGACTCTTGGTCTTACCACCCAAGTGATGATGAAATTGGTGAGTGGCATTAGTATCCCTACAACGGTCAAGAAGCCGATTGAGAGGTATGCACTTGGCACTGACTCTAGCCCGGACATCTGTTCACCCAGTGCTCAGCATACGCTTAGCAAACCATCCAATGATTACCCCCCAATAAGGGTTCCCAAATCTTTGATTTTTTTCAACTTCAAGTGCAATTAAATTTTAGCAGTAAAATCAGCTGTTCCAAAATAACAACCATGATTATTTTGTATTTGTAAAAGGGACACTGCTGTCGATTTATCTAATTATGAAGAAATCCTTGTTGCCTTAAGATGCTTCGGAATGTAAATCTGATAAATTCAATCTTGAGCGAGGGCAAAATATACCACAAACATCCAGTAGGTAAATGATATTCATATCAACAGACAACCGGTAGCAATCGTACGGGCACATCAGAAAATAGCATACACTAAGGGTATAGTAAAAACCGTGATGACGGTTAGTCCTTTGGCTTCTTACCAAACATTTGTGAAATTGTCGGGCGCACGGTTCGGTAAGTTATGATAAGGAACAGTAATCCCACAATCAGATAAACTCCGCTGGCGACTTCCTCTTGTGATAAGCCCAAACCTAACAATCCTTGGTCAGGCTCGCCAAGCACTGAAATTTCGATGTTTTCTCGGCCTACAATCATCGGCTCTCCGTCAATCACTGGCTCTACCGATAGAGTGAAGGTGAAATTGTCCTTGATTTCTGCATTGTTTGGTGGTCTAACATTAACTAAAATCTCAGTTGAGGCACCGGTGTCAAGTGTGCACTTCAAGTCTTCATTGAATGTCCGACACTCTGAGTTATCCTCCTCAAGTAGAACTGACCAGCCGCGGAAGCCTTCTGGTGTGTAAATGATGAATTCCGTTCGAGTATTGCCCTGATTGACAATTGGTATCGTAATCGTTTGCTTGTCTGGATATTCTA
>DALZ01000011.1:4766-12764 GCA_002496955.1 Euryarchaeota archaeon UBA128
CGGCCCGTGACACGGTCAGCCACATTATTTTGGCTGAAAACCACAATCTCGAGTATGCCGGCATCACCAGTTTGTGCCGTTGGATTTACTTCGACAATCACTTGAACTTTCTGTCTGAATTTCTTTATTGTATGACCGTCCATAGTGAGGTTTTCCGTTTGATTTACGTATCGCTCGAGTTGTTCTGCTGTCGGTCCAACAACTGGCATATCGTCTAAGTATACATATGATTGAGTAGTTTCGTTAAACAATCCGAACTTAGTTGTAACCATTACAGATTCATCAAATAACTTGCCATCTACAAAAATCTGTCTTGTCGCTATACCCTCTAATCCATTGATATCAATAACCGCTGTGTCCTCTCGAGGTACGCCAAATACTTCTTGTGGAGTTCCAACATTTTCAATCCAGAATTCAAACATCATGACACCCTCAGGCGCAAGGACTACGGATGCTGACTTGCCATGGATATCAACAGAATCATACTCGCCGTTACTTATTTCTGCATCCATTAGATAGGTGATGTTGTTCTTGACGGCCCGAATTGTGAATTGCGCTTTGTTATCGGGTAATCCGTCATCATTGTCGTCAGCATTAGTGGAATGTTCAAGATTTGTTATCTCGATTGTGATATCATTATTGTTGTAATTGCCAACATTGGGCACTAGAACATTGACATTAATTTCGACGGTTTGACGCGCCGGGACATTGAATTCCGTCTGCGAATTATCTTGCTGGTCAGTGAATGAAATATCCCAATTAGTGCCGGATGATGGGCGTTGTTGTTTAATGGAGAATCTGAATACATCATCGTTGTTACCTAGATTCTCAACCCGTATCGGGAATACCAGGATGTCGTTGTAGTCACCCGTTTGTGAGATGAAGCCTTGATCGTCTACTGGAATAATTGAACTGGTTGTCATGCCGTGAGTTTCGCTAACAGTCACCGTCAATATCTTGGTTTGATATGCAGCTCCGCCGCCGGCAGGTAATACTGAGAATGTCAGTTCGATACTTTCCGTTGCCAAAGCATCAACGGGAACGCTGACCGAATACTGAACATTGACTGATTTGCCAGAACCATGTCTGCTGTTGACTGTAACGGTCGTCTGATCAAGCTGAATCCCCCAGCCCGACGGCGGAGTGGAGACAGTGATTCGTAGGTTGTCTTGCCCGTTACCAGTATTGGTCACCGTCAGTGAGGAGGTCTTGTTTTCACCGGGCTCGATTGGTCCCAGTGAACTGGTCGCTAGACTTAATTGAGCGCCGAAAGATTGTCCTAGGATGATAGTCAAATCTTGGCTACATTTCACTGTATTGCCGTCTTTTGCTTGAATGGTGATTGAGTTTGATGACCCGGCATTTTCTGAATCATCGGGAACAACAATAAGATCGAATGTCTTGGTTCCAGAGCCGTCTGAATATGGCAAGACACCGCTAGATGGTCCGTCAAAAGACACCCAACTAGCGCGCTCTCCGGAACGAGTCATGGTGACCGACCAGTCGCTATTGCCGTCATTGGTCAGGGTAACTGAGAGTGTGCCCTCTTGGTCAGGATTGAGGGAGAGTGACGATTTTGAAAGGGACATAGAACACTCTTTCAGCACTGGAACTTCAAGTTCTAAATCAACTGTATCAGATATTTCCTCAGTTGGATTTGGGGTGGTTACAGTTCCTGTCACCTCCCAACAATAGTCGTCCGCTTCTTGACCATCTGGCACTTCAACTTCAACTTCTACAGTTTCTTTGTTTGCATCTTCATCGTCTTCATCTTCAGTATCTAATGTTACAGTGCTTTTACTCAATTCAGCAGTAAGCTCGCCTGCATTACCGCAGCCACTATCTCCCCGCTCTGCCAGAGTGAGATTAACGGTGGTAGAATTTTGCTGACCGGTATTCTCGACTGTGATATAGTAGGTTAATGTTGATGATGCACCGGTGTAGGTCTCCGTCTTTTGATTGCGGTCCTTCACATTGTCAAAATATAAATCTACACCCCAAATTGCCCCACCTGAGCCATCCCCGGCGGTTGTTATCACTGAATCAGTAGCCGGCTCGCTAGGAGGTTCAGTTCCAGGCGCCCCGATTACCGCAGTAATCGTTGCAGTGACGGTCGTTTCACACTCAGTATCAGGTTCCACAGTCTGAGCAACGGTGATATTCATGGTTGTTTCCTCACTTTGACCGACTTCGATCTGCCCTGGTATTTGGCCGATGGTTGAAGAAAAACCATTGCAGTCCTCTCCCGGTTCATTGCTAGCCTGAAGATTTACTGTAACGGGATTATCACCATCATTTCTGACAATTACGGTATATTCCCCTGAATCGCCGGGATTAACTGTTTGGGCATTTGGAGAGACAAAGACAGAAACACTTTCCGCCGCTGAAACAGGTGTTGCAATCATGGGCAGCAATGCAACTAGCATCAAACTGACCAAGAAAAATGCTGCTCGATTGGAACGACGACCAGTTGTCCTTTGGTTGAGCATAATACGGGGTGAACGACTTAGTATCAAAAGGCTATCCTTTGATGTTCGTTGTCGTGCCTACTACTTTGGCCTACTCGCTGACAAAGGTCGATATTGGTGATTGGCAACTCAGACAGCCCTCGAGGTTGGAAAGTTCACAATCAGTTGACGTATCCCCGCAATACCTTGCGCCACATTTGGGACAGCCGACTATTGCGCCGGTAATTGGTTTTCTGCACTGCCAACAAATTGCCGTTTGAGCCGGCTTTGAGGCTGGTGGTGGAGATACACTTGCGGGAGGAGTGTGGGTTATTGGTAGAATCGGAACCGGGTTTGCTACGACGGGCGGCGATTGACCTCTTCCCGGGCTAAACGGTAGCGGCATTATCGGCATTGATTGTTTTGATGAACGTGATTTTGTAAACAAATTTATGCCGATTAGGATGGCTATTATTGCAAAAATAATTAATGAAACCTCAATTATTGGTAAACCAAATGCTGTCGACTGCGAACTCGTTGCTTCTGCATTGGCGCTGAATGTGTAAGTTGCGTCAGTGGCGTCCTCTGCGCCGGCGAATGTTAGCGTTATATTTGATACACCACCAGTTTTTGGAGTGACTAGTAATTTGATATTTTTTGACTCTCCAATCGCCAAGTCGACAATTCCATTGCCAATAATCTCAACCCCCCAATCTTGATTAGAAGTGCCCGAAATAAGATGATTGAAGGGCAGAGTCCCTGTATTTGTCACCAAAACTTGTATCTCTTTGGCCTCACCTTCTGTGAAACTATTTGAGGTTAATTCAGACCATGAAACCGCTTCATAACCGCCGATGTATAGAGAAAATGATTCCGTATAATCGGCGCCGGCACCACTCAATTTGACCGTGAATGCTGGTTCACTGAAAGGAACAGCAGATATACTTGTGAATACAGTACACGAAAATTCGGTTGACTCTTGGTAGCCAATCATCATGGGCGTATCGCAACTAACTGATAATTGTGAGTCGCTAACTGCTGCGACAACCGGTTGCCATTGTATGTCTGCATCGTTGGTTAACTCCCATGTAAAGCGCAGTTCTGAGCCGGCAGGATGAGAGCCGGAGCCGTAAAACGATGTGGTGTATATTTCACCATTAGGGTAAGTGACTCGAGTGAATTGTAAACTCGGTTGCGGGAAAATTTCGATATCAAGATTATCCGTCCAAGTAAATCTATCGGAGCCATTGTCTAAATGCAGTATTGCGGGTCCTGATTTAGCACTATTTCCGAGCTGGAAGGTAACCAAGTATAGTTTTGATTCCCCAATTGCTAAGTCAACTGAACCAGAGGAACTGATCACTTGAACTCCCTGAGGCAGACTAAATGTGGGGGATAACCTAGTTGCAACATTTCCTTTGTTTTCAATGCTAAACACTGTGACCAGTTCTGAATTGGGCAGCAAATTTGTCAGTGGAGTATCAGTTCTAATCGCAACCGATTTAACGGCTTCAACTTCGATTGGCAAGTCAACTAACCAATTAACAACTGGATCGGTCTGGGAATTGACACTAATAGTGAGTGCCGCTTGAAAACCAGAATTTGGCACTACTGGCGGAGGTTTGATCACCAGTTCTATAATTTCAGAATCACCCGGTGGGATAAGAGAACTACTAGCAAATGGGCTTTCAGTGAAGTCCTGAATGAAGTAGGCCTCCCAGCCATTTGGTGGCTGAACTTGTAAATCATAACCAATTTGCGTGTTACCATAATTATACACATAAAGTGGAATTATAGTGGAATCTATTGGGCTCACCGGAATAACCTCATAATCTGAATCCAAGGCAATGTTTGGAATTTCCCCAACTACCATGTCCAAGTCCAGTGTTGTAGATAGAGAATTATCCAAATCCGCCGCAGTTAAAACAAGCCGGTAGGTTCCGGGCGCTGGTGATTTTGGATGTACAACAGTAACCGTTAATCCTACAACCTCGTTCCCTAGAAGTGAATACTGTGAGCCAGATAAACCAACATACCAATTCAATTCTGTATCGTCGTCGACAAATTTCACGGTCGATTCACTAATCGAGGCATTGGTACTAAGTAAGCCGGTATTTTGCAGGTTAACTTGCCAAGTGGTTGAGGTTTGCTCGGAGTTTTGCATCTGTTGAACCGCTTGAGAAGAGGTAATTGCTACGCCGGGTTGGGAGACGTTGACCAGTACGTCTTGGCGATTGTTGGTCTCTAGAGTTTCAGTAACCTGATTTGCTTTGTCGATGATAAACGAAACCGTGTTTTCACCAGCGGCCTGTGGAGTCCATGACCACACCAAAGTTCGCTGCGTTCCGCCACTGAGTTCTAATGACTGAGTTGCGATCTCTGTGCCATCTACTTCAAGAGTAACATCAAACGGGTCAGAGCGAATATTGCCCGTATTTCCAACCACACAGGTCAACTCAGTTTCCTCACCAACGCTAGGGATAGCAATGTCGATGGAATAGCCGTCTGCAATCATCACTAAATCCGGTTTCAAGTCATTAATGCCGTGTCCCATTACCGCTAGAGCAAACGGCTGCCCCCTGCTGCCGCCGTGATTTACATCAATCACTTCCACTGTCCACGTCCCAACCATTGCCGAATCTATCAAAACCACTTCAACATTGTTTAGTGAGTCTGCACTGCCCCCCGTGGTCGAACGCCCATTGACAAAATCATTGCCTAGGTAGGTCACACCGTTTGGATCGGTGACCTCAAGGTTGAGATTGTTAACCAACTGGGTCGACGACCAGGTTGATGCCGCCTCGTCTGACCAACTTAGCACTGCTTTGAATTGGTCCCCGCTTTGATCGATATCGAAGGTATACAATTTGGAATTGCCTGTTGCAGATAGTAGCGACCTATCATCTACCCAGACTCCTTGACCGTCAGGTGGCGCCAGTGAATTACGCAGATTTACTCTACCCCACCCTTCATTATTGTTCGGTATGTCACGACTACCAACATCCTCGGCGCCAAGAATCAGTAGTGCTTTGACTAACGCACCTTGTGGCGACTCTCGCAACGCGATTTCTTCCAGATATTCACGAATCATGGCTGCCGCGCCTGCTGCATTAGGCGTTGCCATTGAAGTTCCGGTGTATTCGAGATACCAAGTTGAAGAACCCGATGCACTGCCTGTGTCAGCTGCTTCCTGAGCACGGCAAGACCAAACATAGCCGCCGGGAGCCAAGACATCTGGCTTGATTCGACCGTCATCAACCGGTCCTCTAGATGAGCCCTGCATGATGTAATCAGGCGCTCCTTGATACCTATTTTGATGCATACCAACCGTTACGACATTCTTAGCAGTCGCCGGCGGACTGACAGTATCGGAATCTGGGCCGTCATTACCAGCCGCAAAGAGGACGGTCAAGCCCTCGCCACCGGAGTAATATCGATCGTAGGTGTTCGCTCGATCATCAACATCTCTGCTCTCCGAAGAATATTGACCAAATCCACCATTATTACCCCAAGAGTTGGTGTGAGTTCTTGCTCCAGCATTGTATGCTGAATTTATTAAACTGTTAAGAGATGGAGATTGGAAGTTGCCAGTATTGTCATTTTCCATTGCTTGAAAGTATAGCTGCGCTGCTGGAGCCACGCCGGCATATCCACCTCGAAATCCATCACCAAGGACTGTGCATGACACATGTGTTCCATGACCTGACCACCGGTCGGCAGTTGAACCGTCATTTATCACGTCATTATTGGCAATAACTCGAGAGCCAAAGTCACCGTGGTCCTCATCAAGACCAGAATCGGCAACTGCAACGATTTGTCCTGAGCCATCTAAATCTGTGGTAAAATACGACTGCATATTGTTGGTT
The DNA here is from genome assembly GCA_002496955.1 of Euryarchaeota archaeon UBA128. Classification (GTDB taxonomy): domain Archaea; phylum Thermoplasmatota; class Poseidoniia; order Poseidoniales; family Poseidoniaceae; genus MGIIa-L1. The sequence goes on from DALZ01000011.1 coordinate 11,080, forward strand.
TTCATGTGACTCCTGGCATTATTATTATGAATTTCAAAAACCGGGTTGTAACGGATTACATTCACTGATGGTTGTAATGCTAGCGACACGATATCTGCGTTATTTAGAGTGCCTTCATAACGTCCTTCGTCCCACTCTATTATGTCAGCAAGATATTGCTCTGCAATTGTAGCTATGTCTTGTTTTACAACCTCTGAAACGGTGTCGAATGAAATTGTACGCTCGGGACCACCAGCACCAAACCAACCCTCAATGCGTAACCTTTCGCCAAGCAGTGCTGATTCACTGCCTTCCAAAAGGAGTATATCCTGCAACTCTGATTGGAGAATCAGCGCGATTGGTATGTGATGAACAACAGCGACAGAATCTAGGGAGGCTGCAGCAGAAAGTGCTGATGGGGTGCCTTGTATTACTAAGCCAGACGGAGGCAGGTATTCCCTTATCACCAAGCCTGGAATTTCATTTATCGCCCCACGAGCCTCAAGGATGTTGATTTCGTTATCTACCAGCAAAAGTAGCAAATCACTCCTTGGTTGCAGCCATTCAGCACTTACCGGCCGGGATAGTTCCAATCCAAATTCGTCAAATGTACCGATTATTGTATCGGCCTCCAACGCCCTTATTTCTGCTATTAGCGTCGAGTGATAGACCCCTAATGCATCATGATAAACACCGTCACGCAATTCAAAGTGAACGCGTTCTATTTGATTTAATTCGTTGATTATCTCAACTTCATCATACTCATTGATTAGTAATTGAGACATGCTTTGTAATACAAACAGGCCAACAAGGAACATCACAGCCCCCGCAGAATGCCTGCTTTGCATGGTTAAGTCCTAATTCCGGTGCGCTTTATTGCTTGGGGTAATGTGTGAGATATTGTTTAATTTCTGTCTTTGAACTCTTCCCATGCCCAATCACCGACCTCATGTGTAACAACGAGGAACTGCAAATCGCCCCGAAAGTCGGTATATTTGAGATCGACTGCAATCACGTAATTATCCCAGACTGTGTAACCTACGATTAGCATCTCTAAGTCATCACCAGCAATAGAAGAATGTGCTGATATCGAGTCGGCTTCTATGCCCATGGTCTCTAACACTTCACCATCAAGCGATTGAAAACTGACTTGTATCTCAACGTCAGTAATCTCCCTACTACCAGTATTGTGAATTTCTGACATTACCAAGTGGCCACTACGCTGTAAATATAGGGTCTCAACCATCACCGAATCACGGGGAATAACCCAATACCAAGTGCTAAACACAGCACCTAGCAATAGTAATAGAATTAAGCCTGCAGTTGCCACTCTGCTCGGCGTGATTTCTTTTTGTAGCTCTTTGACAAATTCGGCAGCATCTTTAGAAGCCTGCAAAACGGCTAAATCTTCTACGGACAGCGTCATAGTGTCAGTAATTGAGTCTTCATGAAGCAAGAGTTCCCCCTCATCATTCACGATAACTCCGTTTTCCTCTTCGACCATTCTATCACCCCAACATAGCTAACGTGCTTGCAACCATTGAAGTCACTGGCTCAACTAACAAAATGTGCCTGGTTTCGACATTGCCACCGGTAATTGTCCCGATTAGACTCAGGTCGGAAACCATGCCATTTACCCCAAGTGATGACGATACCGGAACAATACCAGTGAATTGCGTATCAAGCATAACTGCTCTACCGTCAAA
>DALZ01000164.1 GCA_002496955.1 Euryarchaeota archaeon UBA128
TTGAGCTAAAAGTAATCCCTTAGAAGTAGTTTCTAATTCCTTTCTCTCATATTCAAGTAAAGACTGCTGCATAGATTTCAAATCATGCCTGGCTAATTCAATTCGAGTCGAATCTCTAGTTCTGATGTTAATCATTAGTTCTTTCAATGCACCCATCCATGTAGGCACATGTTGTATCGGAGTAAATGAGGGCGATAATTGAATGAATTCAGGATGGTCTAGCAGAAACGTGGCAAGTTTGTGAACGTGATCCATCATTCTCTCCAAACTCCTCGCCAAATTACCAAATTCGACCGCCAAGGGCCTACTGGTATTCAGTTTCGAGGCAACAGCATGCGAATCGAGTAATATTCGGATTTGCCTTTCAACAAGATACAGCAATGCATCTACTTCGGATTCTCGCTCTTCAGTATCTGATAAGAATTCTAATTCTCCCCCATCAAAACAACTTACTATATCTCTCATCAACGATGTTACCAACAGATACATTCGATTCAAACTCGCTCGGATTGGCATATCTCCAGCATTTAGTAAGCATCGCATTTCCATCAAAGAATCCGTTTCGTTGATAATTTCAAAGCCACGCGTTGCTTTTAGAAAGCGGCGTACAGAGCGGGCTAATTCTGCCCTACCTGTAGATTTGAATTTTATTTTTATCAAATCTGCGCCTGAAATATAGGCCCCCATTAAATGGTCATGTAAACTGTTTTCAGGCAAATTTGAATGGTCAAAAAACACAGCACGATCGATTCTATGAGATGCTGAAAGCGGGGTAATTCGTAAAGCGCCGCTGGGCCGCCAATCTACGCGCAGCGAATCTCTCGCCCCCAAATCGAATTCGTTAATCCATGGTTTTGGCAGACTCAATGTGAATGTACTGCCCCCAGTTGACTGTAATTTTCTAACTTCATGTTCGCCAGGTCCTAGGCTCATAGGCGTCTGAATAAATAGACCTATATATAATATAGATAAATCAATATATGTATTGACTTTTGATAGAAGGGCACAATGGAACCTTTGATTTTGGTACTAGTTGGTTTATCTTTGATTGTTTGTGCCTATATGGCTTGGAATATCGGTGCCAATGATGTCGCAAACGCGATGGGGACTTCAGTAGGCTCTCGTGCATTAACGTTGAAACAAGCAGTAATTATTGCTGCAATATTCGAATTCGCTGGTGCATTTTTTGCTGGCGATGCAGTTACGAAAACGGTAAGGAAGGGAATTTTGACGGTTCCATTTGATGAAGCTGGAGTAGTCGCTGACACGATTCTTTCCCAGGATATTGCATTGGGTTTCATTGCCGCAATGATGGCTGCCGCAACATGGTTGACTATTGCAACCAGAATGGGGCTTCCAGTATCTACAACTCACTCAATTATTGGTGGAATTATCGGCGTTGGCCTTGTTTTGGAAGTTAAGCACGATACCACACTAATTGATTGGGAAGTTGTTCGTACAGTGGTAATGTCTTGGGTTGCCAGCCCACTAATGGGAGGATTAATTGCGTTCTTCTCATATATGATCATCAAGAAAATGATTCTTGATAACGACGACCCAGTATCTCGTTCGAAGTGGCTTGCTCCGATTCTAGCATTCCCAACATTCTTTGTTTTGGGACTTGCTCTACAATTCAAAGCATTGAAAGGATTCATCAGCAGTGCTGACAGAAAAGGTTGGATTGACAAATCAAATTGGTCACAGGCGAAAGAGAACGGTGTATGGGATCCGTTTGCTGATAATGCATGGTTACCACTAAATTCACTAATTTTGGCAAGCATTATTGGGATTATTGCCAGCATTGCCCTTTATATTGTGCTTAGAAGGGTCAACATGGAAGAAGAAGTGCGCGGATTTAAGGGCGTTGAGAGAATTTTCGTTTGGTTGCAGATTATCACTGCAGCATATGTTGCATTCGCTCATGGTGCTAACGATCGTTCAAATGCAATCGGTCCGATGGCTGCAGTCTGGGACGTATTTTCTAGCACTGACTTAGTATTAGCAGAAGAAGCTCCAATACCTCTATGGTTAATTCTACTGGGTTCTGCTGGTATCGCTATTGGTGTAATGACTTGGGGATGGCGTGTTATGGAAACCATTGGTAAGAAAATTACTGACATCACTCCCACCCGTGGATTTGCCGCCGAGTTCGGCGCCGCAACCACAATCCTGATATTTTCTATGCCATTCTTGGCAGTACCAGTATCGACCACTCACACATTGGTTGGCGCGGTTGTAGGAGTGGGTCTGGCTGGTGGGGCGAAAGGCGTAGATTTCAGAGTGTTCGCCAAGATAGCCGCATCGTGGGTAGCAAGTGTACCAGTGGCCGCTTTTGGCGCAGTAGTTCTATTCGTTGCATCTGGTGGAGACGTACTTAATATGATTGTAATACTGCCACTATCATTTATTGCGGTAGGAGTTGCAATATGGAAGAGTGGAGGCGAGATTCATGTTGAAGATGCATTGTCGGATGCTAGTCAAGAGAGACTACAGAATTCTCCATTCCAAAAATTCCATGAACATGCTCAGGCAGTTGAAGTAACTGCAAACCACATGCTGACTGCGGTAAATGCTGCCTGTGACGGCGAAGACTCATCTGAAGCAATTCAAGCAACCATCGATGCAGAGTTAGAAGCGGATAATATCAAGGCTGAATTACGCCAAATGGCTAACGAAGATATGCGATTTGGCTATCAAGTAGGTATGGATCATTTCTTACACATGCTATCTCGACAAGACCGCATTGCAGATTATGCTCAAAATGTAGCAGAACAACTGGCATTCCGTGAGTTGTTTGATGATAAAGAGGCTAAGGCAAAGCTGAAGGCTATGGCCGAAGCAGTTGCTGCGACTGTTGCAACCTATGAAGACACAGTTAATGCTCTGAGAGAATTCACAATCAGTGGCGAGACAAAGGCTGCAAAGGATAACCTTGCACAACAAATCCGCCAAGTCAACTTGAAGGAGCATGAAGCAGATCAAGTAGAAGCGGATGCTGCAAGTTATGTATTCTCGAATGGCGATGATGACGCGCTTGCTGCAATGCATATGTATCGTGTACTGCAAAGGCTCGACGATGTGGCAAACGCATGTGAGAAAGCAGCCAATGCTTTCTTACCAATTCTGAAGCGGTAGTTTTGTTATCAGCCTTTATTTTGCTTGGAAAACATAGCATCATAATGGTGCAGTTCCACGCTTGGTTATGGATAGGATTCCAACCGCGCGCCCCTCATGGACCGATGAGATGCGCGCTGCAGCGGTTTCAACCCTTGATTCAAGATATTGGGTAAAGGGGCCAAAGGGGCGAGAGTTTGGCAAGAAATTTGCCGAGCATTGTGGCGCACTTGTCGCAACACCTTGCCAAAATGGTTCCTCTTCACTATGGGCGGCATTACGTATTCTCGGTGTTGGTAAGGGCGACGAGGTGATAGTTCCATCTTACACTTTCATCTCAAGCGCTACCGCCATTCCGCTTGCTGGTGCTGAGGCTGTATTTGTTGATGTAGAGCCAGACTATTGGTGCCTCGATGTTGATGCAGTAGAGGCGGCAATTACCGAGAAAACCAAAGCAGTAATTGGCGTTCATATCTATGGCCAGCCTTATGATCCACGATTGCTAAAACTATGTCGAGATAAGGGCATTTACCTAATTGAAGACGCGGCACAAGCCCATGGAGCATCGCAAGTAATGTTGGATGG
>DALZ01000029.1 GCA_002496955.1 Euryarchaeota archaeon UBA128
AAACGAGTTATTGTCATTGAACACGATTTAGCGGTGTTAGATGTTTTAGCTGATTTAGTACACATTGTCTACGGGAAGAAAGGTGCTTTCGGGGTTTTTACTCCCGCTAGAACAACCAGACAAGCGATAAATGCCTATCTCGATGGCTACCTTACTGAACAGAATGTCAGGATAAGGAGTAAACCGATTAAGTTCTTACTTCACAGAGACAGAAATAATTCCGTTGGCAACCAGATAATATCCTGGGCAGATTTGACCAAATCCTTGGGCCCATTCACTTTTACAGCAGACAAGGGTGCACTACATCGTGGCGAAGTCGTCGGCGTTGTGGGTCCAAATGGAACTGGAAAATCGACAATGATGAAGATACTTGCAGGTTTATTGGATTATGACGGGGGCTGGGTTGATAATAAGCCAACTGTGTCCTACAAGCCACAACATATTGACATCGACATGGATTGTAGTGTGCAACTCTGGTTGGATAGCGAGCTTGGTGCGAAATGGCGTAGCGGTGAATTCAATGTCAATGTTATCAAAGCTTTAGGAGTGGACCAATTGCTACCCAAACGGGTAAAGAAATTGTCTGGTGGAGAGAGACAAGCAGTGTCAATTGCAATATGTTTGGGTAGAGATGCCGATTTGTATCTTCTAGATGAGCCATCTGCACATTTAGACGCCAATGCTAGAATGGAGGCTGCAAAGGCTATTAGGCGTACAATGGAGTCCAATGAAAAATCTGCCCTAGTAATAGATCACGATGTTTATTTTATCGATATCTTAAGTGACTCGCTAATGGTCTTTGGCGGTCGCGGCGGTCAACACGGAAATGCTTCAGGACCATATCCACTACGGGAAGGAATGAACCAGTTCTTACAAGATGTTAATATCACATTTAGAAGGGATCATGATTCCAAACGGCCAAGAATAAATAAGCCAGAAAGCCGCAAAGATCGGGAACAACAAACCTCCGGTGACTATTACTCATTTGAGTCGAAATAGGTGATTACATGCCGTTTGGAACACCACCATCAGGAGGTCCCCTCAGCAGATCCCGAACTAGATTATCGGCATCATCATTAACCAAGTTTCTAAGATGCAAAAAACAATTTTTCCTTGGCAATAAATTAGGTTTATCTGCCCCTAAATCAATTTCACAAATTCTTGGTATCGTGATAGAGGAATCATTTTGTTCTATTTTGATGAGAAGGCCAGCAAGTATATACTCACTTGAAGAATTGACGACTTGGTGCCATAATCTAGCCATTGATGAAGCAATTGAATGTCATCGAAGGGGCAAAGAGATTTGGGATACAACAATTTGGCGTAAAAGTGAGCAATCCTGGGAAAGTGTTGATGTTGAGGTACTGGAACAGAAGCTAAAAAATGCCCTAGCTTTATTTTTGGTTGAGGTAGAAAACTGTCATAACGCAAATGGGGGGCCATACGTCAATGATTATCGCAATGGAAATCAGCCATTCGATAAATCAAGTCCGGCTTGGGGTGATGAGCCACTATTTCCAATTCCTGATAAAGTTAGGAATTTCGGTATGAGGACATGGTCAGAAAACGAACCGATGACCTGGCAAAAGGTCGGCTCACCACTAGATTGGTCCGAAGCATGGGAAATTGCTCGCCCTTGGATAAAGGACCCAAGAGTGCATCAGCCTCAGCGATTGTTTCACCCTGCTGGATGGGCTGCGGGTGAATTAGATCTTGTGTTGAGATGGGATGGCAGGATAAGATTGGTTGACATAAAATCAGGAAACCCAACCTCAAAATTCGCCGATTCTCTCGTACATCAGTTGAAATTTTATTCTTGGTTGTGGCGAGAAACCCATGATAATCAGCCGGTTGACGGTATCGAAGGTTGGTACCTTGGTGGACCGGAGAGGGTTCAGTTCGAAGTGCCTAAGGGTAAGGAAATGGATGACTTAGGTATACAATACCAAAAAATTCATCGAGAAATGCAACAACTGGGTGAAGGTCCAGTCATGTTGCCAGATAATTATCCAAACCCTTGTCAGAATTCAGCCGGATGTTATTGGTGTGGATTCGGGGACGATAGCACTCCGGATAACACGGAATTGTTTGACCGCTTAAGATCAACCAACATAAAAATAAGCCCTCCCAGCCAGAAAATTGGTGAGATTCAATCCCGAGTAAACATCAAAGGCAAATTCACTGGCCAATGGGGTCCGCTACCCAATCATTACGCAGAATCGGTATTGGGTGCAATGGTGAGTGTGTCCGGCACTCAAATAACTGTTGAGGAAAGCGAACCTAATGCCTTTCCTTCACTGCATAAATATCTAGACGGTGAAGTGGTTATTCTCAATGCACTACCAGGGGTTTGGCGTGGCAACCCCAGACTTTACCTTGATAGTAAGAGTGAGATTATTCCTGTAGTTACAGAAGGTGATAAATCACCAAATGTCATTGAATTCACTAGGGTTGGATTAATGAGAACAAGGGCGAACATAGAGGGCTTGATTATCTCTATAGATAAGAGGACTGGCGTTAGATTAGATGAGAAGCCATGGTCGATGCTGAGTATGCATGTTTGGGACGGAAATCATGTTGTAGAGGTCGTGGCATTCGGTTCAAGTATCACGAGTCAAATGCTAGAAATACGTCCAGGAGACCCTGTAAAAATCATCTCGGCTGAATTAGGCTGGCGTTCTGGTTTGCCGCAATTACGTATCGACCAAAGAACAACACGCATAACTATGTCAAAATAGATTGATGCAAAGTATTGCAATCATATTTTGATACATTTCTGAAAAACATCGTGAATACTAGCCTCATGTTTCTACTGTAGATCATCCTCCAGAGGATACAGTGGTAACCATTAGTTCAATCTCCTCTCGGATAATCGTTGACAAGGGTAGTATTTGATCATCGAAACTTACTATTACTGTTGAGGGTAATATGCCACAGTTAACTAATGCATCACGAAGTTTAATCTGATTTTCAAATTCGACTTTTTCTTCATGATCACGACCATAGAACCTAATCTGCATAACTTTGCCTGTAGCATCATGCTTATCACTATGGCGCTTGAGGCAATTACAAGCCGAGATCGCATAGCCCGGTATTGCGGTGGATTCGAAATCCACTGTCGT
>DALZ01000115.1 GCA_002496955.1 Euryarchaeota archaeon UBA128
TACGCAGTAAAAGATTCGATAGAATACGCTGATAAATTACGATGGCTAGATGAACATTTTGGCATTATTTTTGCTAAAGTTCCTGATTCTTGGACGGTAGTTGTAACTGCGGACCATGGCCTTACAGACAGCGGCCAACATGGGTCTCCGGACCGAGAGATACGTGAAGTTGGAGCATGGATGTGGGGGCCAAATGTCAAGGAGAACTACTACTACGATTCCCAAATTGACCAAAGAGACTTAGCAACTCTGCCCTCACTACTGTTCTCTCTACCGCTACCACATGCGATTCACGGTAAGTTTCCTTTGGATGCTTTTGAATTAAGCGATGAACGATATAACGAACTCAACCAATGGAACTGGAACGCCACAGTGGCAAGAAACGAATGGATGGCAGAAAACGATCACCCATACTTCGAGAATCTCGATAGAAATACCATTGAATGGGAAAAGATAACTTATGATGAAATTGGCCTGCGCAGTCTAGATTTAGTCATAACTACTGTGATGTTCTTGTTAATCTCTGGAGGGATATTCACCCTCGCAAAGCGTCATCAAGTAAGCCATAGTGGTGCAGTGAGCATCACTGCAATGTTCAGTGGGGCATTCTTACTATCAGCGATAGTATCATACAATCGTGATATACTGTCACTACCATATTACGCGATAGGGTATTTGCTACCAATCATATTCTTCGGTATGTGCTTATTTTGCGTTACAGGAACGCGATTCACCGAAGAGCGGCGGATGAAACTAAATCTCTACCTATTAGGCATGTTTGTGACCATGTTAATTTTCACTGAGTCAAGAATTTCCGCGATGAATTTGATGATGTTGATAATGCTGGCAACGCCGATGTTTACAAAACCACAAGGGACAAGATCGTCAAAAATCATCAGATTGACTTTCACTTTCGTCATAATACCAATCACACTGTTATCACACTACAGAATACTATACTGGTCAATGCCGAGAGCGATAATTAACCTATCAATACAGCAAGATTTTATTCCGTGGTTGATGAATACTGGGTTCATATTTTTGGGTATCCTATTCTATCAAATAAATACAAAATCACTTGACACACCAATTAAGAAATATTCGATAATTGGCTTCTTTAGCGCTATTCCAACACTCATGATTATGGAAAGTAACCTCATCGACTGGCTTTTACTTAGTTCGATGGTGATATTACTTTTCTACGCGTGTTATGTGAAACTCTATCAAATAAATGTGGATATCGAAATAATCAGTTTAGTGGTGTTCTGTTGGTTGACTATGAGTTGGGGAGGATATGTTGGTGGAATCAGTATAGTTCTATACATTTCGTTCAGATCTTTCTTCGCTAATGAATTACAATTTTTGTTTGATCAGACAGATAATCTTTCTCGCGAAATACCGCGAAATTTGCTGATTATTGTTTTGCCATTAGTAGTTTGGTTCACGTGGTGGGCAGCATTAGGACAGATAAACGGTCTGACGCATCCTAGAGATGTCGATCCCGGCATGCTATACCTTAATGGCGGTTATATCGGCGACCGATTCTCACCGAGTAATGGATGGGTTGGCTTCATGGGTGGCGGGCCAGCGGCAGCGATGTCAGTTCTTTGGTTCAGCATGTTTCACAGAGCAGGTTTCAAACTCCAATATGTGGCTTATTATTTGATTGCCCGAATCGCAGTCCTATCTTTACAACTATCGTTGTCACCTAACTTACCACGGTTAATCTTCAAACTTTCTTGGGACATAATATTCTCCATTGGACTGTTATCGTTTATGTTACACCTAATTGTCAAAGACAAACTTGTTGGTAAAAAGCCATTCACAGTAGATGCTATTCTTGTTCAGTGAATTCCCGTGCTTGGATAATTGATTGCTTTGGCCCGGATAGGATATAATAAGTCAGTAACAATGCTGAGACAGAATACAGCATAAATTGTGGTAAAGTGTTGTCCTGATCGACGCCAAACTCACTGGATTGTAGCCAAGAAAGGACGGTAGCAACAAATACTGATAGCATTTGAATACCAGATATCCTCATTGGTAAGCCGGTTTTATTCTTTGGCAACTTACGGTCGGCAATCATAAGTCCGCCAGACAAAAACATCACTGGTAATATTACAAAGTCAAAATATGGTTTCTCAACTGAGGAATTTGCCGGTTCAAAACAAAAAATACACTCAGTAGACACATCAGGCCCAAGACCAGTCGCTGGTTGTAACCATATCAATGCCGCAACGGTAATCAATAGCATTGCATTTGCCGGCGATGCCAAACCGTGAAAATATATCTTATCTGACGCATCCTCATACTGAAATCTAGCAAGGCGCAACATCCCTGTGACAACTATCCAACACGCGGCAATGCCCAAAGAAATTGTCCATGCTGGTGAGGCTTCTCCCCAGCGGCCGAACATAACAAACAACAACAACGCTGGAGCAACGCAAAACGAGATACAATCTGACATTACATCTAATGTCCCTCCTAGCAATTTTCGCTTTGAGTATTTGCGCGCTACCGGGCCATCGATAATGTCTCCAAGCACGGACAGTAGAATACAAATCATTGCTCCCCAAACATAATTGGTTTTTACGCCATCATCAAAGTACGGATTTTGCAATTCCTCGACTGCAAGAACAATGAATAGAATTGCTGCAACACCTAAGAGACCGTTGAATAATGTGATAAAATCGGCAATACCCATTAATCTATATGTCGATTTCAAATATAACCCCGCCAAGACTAGCGATTTCTCAACAGATGCCATACAAGAATGTTTAGCAAGATTTGCTAATGAAAACATGGTTATGCATCAATATCACTAAACACGACAGCCCTAATGCTAAATATCCTCCAAGTATGGCACATTCATGCGAAAACCGATGATTGTTACGATGTTGATTATGTTGGCGTTATTCTTGCCTCATACCACAGCAGCAAGCGAAGGTGGCGTAGATGTCAACCCATCCAGTGATGAACCATTCACTGTTATCAAGCGAGATAGCCCTTCAATAGATAATGAACAGTGGACACTAAGCATTGAGATGACGCAAGAAGCGTATGACAATGGAACTACATTCGAACTAATAACTCAAATCTGTACCAATGACGGAGTTTGTGACCCACCCGTGGTCATGGATGCTGATGTAACCGAGCGCATTCACAGCATTTCAGTAACCCCGCCAAGCGACCACACATATGTTAATTGGCGAGTAAAAGCCTTAGATAATGACGGCAATAAAACCAATTATCCACAAGGTGATTGGTTCAAGACTTGGTCTTCATGCTGGTATAATGATGGGGCATGGGGCGGCGCTGATTCATCCGCAGATGGTTGTCTAAAAAGTGATGAATCTACTCCTGGATTTGCAACATTAGTGACCATTTCAGCCATCTCAATGGCAGCTTTGATGGCCACTAGGCGTAATAATCACCAAAAATAGTAAATCACGGGAATGGTCAAGATTACCACAATTGATGCCCAATAGAGCGGCTTAATCCACCATCTACCGCCCACTCTTTTCTCGACGCTCTCACCGATTGACTCTAATGCTTCCTCAACTAACTGGGACGGGATTAGGTCAACAGGCATATTACCACCAGTTGTGTTTGAATGGATGGATAAAATCAATGTTTCTCAGGCGCTAATATTGATAACCGGTTTCAACCTAAGAATAGTATGGAATGGCATACCATACTCGGGTCAATTGTAATCGTGTATTTTTTGCTAGTCTTAATTTTCCATAAAGTATTCCCAGAAATACATTACCAGTGGGATTCAATTGATACTAACAAAACACAATTCCCCGAGAACTTTACTTGGGGTGTTGCGACTGCGGCTCATCAAATAGAAGGCGGCAATAACAACAACTGGACAGAATTTGAGATCCGTGAAAACAAAGAACTCAGTGGTGACGCTTGCGATCACTGGAATCGTTGGGCCAGCGACCATGATTTATTGACTGAGCTAGGAGTAGACAGTTACCGATTTTCTATTGAATGGAGCAGGATTGAACCACAAGAAGGAGCCTGGGATGAGTCTGCAATCAGAGTGTATTCAGCAATGATAGACTCACTGATAGCCAAAGGTATCGAGCCTATGATAACTCTGCACCACTTTTCTCATCCAGCATGGTTTGAAGAAAAAGGAGGGTTTTATCGACGTGAAAATATTAGTTACTTTACCAACTACTGTGCAAAAATCTTCCCTTACTTTTGTGACCGGGTCAAGAAATGGTGCACTGTTAACGAGCCAGATGTGTTTGCTATAATGGGTTATCACATGGGCATGTTTCCGCCTGGCAAACGATCGCCGTTCAAGGCCATAAGAGTAATGAAAAATGTCATGGTTGCTCATGGTGATGTCTATCATCAATTAAAGCAATTACAACCCAATGCCTACATTGGTTTAGCCAAAAACGTGACTATATTCGATCCCTACCGAAGATGGAATTTACTGCATTGGTTGACAACATTTGCGCTCAATTATATTTGGAATGGAGCAATAATATCGGCGCTGAAAAATGGCCGTATGTATGGCACTTCAGTCAAGCATGTAAAATGCTCAGCGGACTTTATTGGCCTCAATTATTACACTCATGTCCTCACCAGTCCTTTCCTCCCGCAAACTACCGAGATTGATTTACCAGCGAGAAAACATGAGATAGTAACCGAATTTGGATACCCAATGTATGCTGAGGGACTAGAAAGAGCAGTAAAGTGGCTTGAAAAATTGAACATTCCCATTGAAATCACCGAAAATGGTGTTGCCGACGCAAACGACGAGTTGAGGCCAAAGCATCTGAAACGACACTTATGGATAATTGCGAAGTTGATTAGACAGGGTAGCGATATTCGCTCGTATTACCACTGGTCCTTGATGGATAATTTTGAGTGGGCAGAAGGATATACTATGCGCTTCGGTCTTTACCGCGTTGATTATTCTAACCAGTCCAGAACGATTCGAAAAAGTGGTCAAGCATACCAAAAGGTGATTGCTCATCATAAACAACAAAACCCTAACTGAAATCAAATCATTTGCAGTGTGATAGAAAAAATCTAACTATTCATGATACAAACATAAATGAAGTCTGGGTTGTAGGTGGAGCCACAACTTACAGCAACTATGCACGGTGATTACATGATGTTTTGTCAAGAATGCAATATCTCGGTTGACCCAGAATGGACAATCTGCCCCACCTGCTCTCGACCACTCCACCAACCAGCCAACCATACACGGAGACCTGTGCCTCGTGAAGAGCGGTATGCAAGTAATCTCGCATGGTATTACCATCTAATTCCGTTACTCACGGGAATTCTTGCGTTGTCTGCTGGCGATTATCTTGTTAGTGACAGTGACCCATTGCTCCGGACAATTTTCCCGCCTTTCTGCTTAATTGTTGGGGGCTGGATAGGATTAGTATTACTCGGCATCATTGCCAGTTACCAACTAGAACAAGGGCAGAAATAAATCAGCCCAAAATCAATTTCAAGGGATTGGTGGACACTGGGGGGTCGGCAT
>DALZ01000102.1 GCA_002496955.1 Euryarchaeota archaeon UBA128
ATGGCTGAAACCGGTGTATTAAACGGGCTTTATCTAAAAGTCGGCAACCAACTAATTGCTAATTGGAGTTATGATAATGTCAAGAGCGCTTATGTAACCCTCAATTCGTCCCAGATGTATGCGTTAAATTACGCAGCATCCACTGCTTCTAGTGTTGGTTTCCTTGGCGCTAATTTTGTCCAGATGGAATTTGAGGTCACTGGAACCGGTGGTATGAAGATGGCCGGTTTGTCGGTGCCATACCCGGTATCGATATATCTCGATTCAGACCAACAATCCCCGATGGTATTGGGCATTAATGATGCCCGGTCTACCTTGGCAGACGTCGATGGTAAGCACATCATACCTGTGCCGTTTATCTCCGATAGTGCCGGAGGGCTGTCGGTAACCCTCGACGGAGTCAATTATTCATCGGATGTGGAGATTATATCCACCTACATGGAAGATCCTGTTCAGGTTTTGACAACCAGCCAAAAATGGCATAAAATGCATACAGAGTTCAAGGTAACAGCATCCAATCCAGGCTTAGTCAGGCTTGATGTGGTTGGTGAGAATAACCATGCAACTTGGCTAATTCCGACCGCTGGGGGCTCGCCAATTGGGCAGGGTGATAGCGAACTTGTCGAGTTACATCCAACTGACTGGTTGAATTTCACGCAAAGTGGCGATGATGTTAGCGTAGCAATACAATATCGAATAGAGCCGGGTTGGGATGATGAGGAGTACCTGACCGCCTCAACCAGATTGGTCCTCTCCAACGGGGTTGTGTCCATTCCAGCAACTCATGCGTGGGGCAACCCCAACGGTGGCAGCAAAGCCCTCGAAAATGACCTCGAAATTAAGAGCGTTACCTTCTCAACCGAGCTTGGAGAATTACCCAGTGATGAGTATTACTTGCCGGCAGGCCAAGATATCGACATAACTGTCGATATTGGATTTGAGGGTCTCGATGACCAGGAAGCATTTGCCGATGGTGACGCGATGGTCGCCCTGTTCCAGGGAACCAGAGAGATAGTTAACACGACCACACTCGATGTCGATATGTGGAATTACACCGACATGGTGCCATTCACCAACGGGGTTCTGGATTGGCGCATCGAAATAATCCCACTAACTGGTGGCGGGACTACCGATGAGGCGGAGTTTGAGCGCACTTTCTTTGCGGATTCTGTGGTCCCGACAGTCTACTGGTCTAGTGTCGCACCATATGATCACAGAACTCGGTCCTCAAGTCAAACAATTCAAATTCAGATTACCGACCAGCCGGTGTTACCCTCAAACATCGAAGCGATGGTATGGCGTCAGTGGATTAACGATTACGATTTCAACGGCTTACCGTCGCCCGATGAATATGAGTCGTTTTCCAATGTCTTACTGCCAAATGACATGACAGCCTTTGTGGGCCAATACACTCTGATAATCGACGATACCGGCGGTTCAGACGGCGATACTGTCGCGGTCTATCTAACAGGTAATGACCAAGCCGGCCATCCGTTGGAAGACAACGGTACCGGTAATGAGGGCGAGCATTTGTTCATGTATCAATTGAAGGCTGACGGCCCACCATCAATCCCCGCAGCCGCGTTTTCATGGGAAGGTGGCCGTCAAATATGGCTACACCCAATGATTTCATACGAGTTCGATGTTATGATGAATGAACCAAACGGTGGCTCTGATTTGAGTGTTGTAGAGGTTCAACTGGCGTCACAGCAAAACAGCGACCGATTACCCATATCGTGGAATTTTATCACCGGAGAATGTACAACAACCAGCCCTCACATGGTAATTGACGATTGTCAGATGGTCGGGCAAAATGGTCCAGCAGGGCCATATGAAGAGGATATTACTCTGAATGTTGAGTTCCATTTACTCTGGACTGTTCCAGATTTGGGTGATACCAAGCGTGAGCCTAAACTAATCGTTGTTGACCGTGCTGGCAATACCGATCAGCAGGCTTTCCCAACCCTTCGCTGGCGCTCATCGGGTGACATGTACATCCCCGACGAGACAATACAACTGGTAATCAATCAGGGCACAGCAGTCGAGGATGGTGCAAGAATTGCCCCAAGTTCTAGCTTTGAGGTTTCCGGAGATGTATTATTCCAAGAAACAAATACGCGACCTGACTTTGAATGTCCTGTTAGTGTTATGTTTGATGGGGTGACCTATCCGACAACCGCAATTAATGGTGCGTGGACTGCTGAGGTAACTGCCTCTTCTGACTCCGGTAAGAAGGCTCTAACATGGAATGTTGATTGTACCTCTGGTCAGGGTAATGATGTAACTGATGAGTCCAATAATCGCTGGATACTAATTGATGGAACTGGTCCAACGCCAGTGGAAATAATCAATCCAAGGCCAAATACTATTCTGGAAACCGAGGTATACGAGGTCAGAATTGCGGTTAATGAAGAAGGCGGATTGGATGTAGAATCACTCCAATTAGAGTGGTGGGTTGAAGATGCCGAAACGGGTGACCGATTATTGACTGGCTTTGAAACAATGATGCTGGAAGGCAGCGATGCAGCCGGTACGCAGTTAGAGGTGTATGCTAACGTTGACCTATCTGAGATTACTGATACTATGATTCAAAACCGTTTGATTCTGTTTGTCAAGCTGAACGGCAGAGATTTAGCTGACAACGCAATATTGGGAATGAATGGTGCGCCATCCGGCAGCGAAATCGCCCAATGGGATTTAGAATGGCTCAGGCCAGAGTTCGCCATCGGGCCACTTGATGTATCGTATACTCGACTGATTCTTGAAGTTGGACAATCAACTTCGGTTCAAGCACTAGTAAGCAATGTTGGCTCACTTGACGGAACTGTGCAAGCCACCGCATACGTAGTGAGACTAAACGGTAGCAAGGATTTGCTACAGCGACCAAGTCTTGAAATTCCGGCAGAGGGCAAGGGATTGATTTCTATTGATTGGGTGCCTACCATGGAAGGTGTTCAATGGATAGAGATTGAACTAGAGAACGGACTTACCTCCAAAGGTCCGACTGTTGATGTCAGGCCCGCCAGAGAGCAAGGTTTTGTTGAGAATCTGTTTGGCGATGTTAACCCAATCATCGGATCGGTAGTTGGCTTAATTTTCGTCTCGATTATTGTCACTGGCCTGCTATGGGCGAGGAAGGCTACTCGAGGTCGAGGATCTAGGTCAGAATATGACTGGGATGAATATTCATCAGAAATAGACTATGATGATTACGATGACTATGAAGAAGCAACAGCCAGTGAATCTACAGAACACTCGACCATTCAACCTGCTGCCTCAGTAACTGCGGCCGCGGCTGCTCTCACTGGTGGTGGACAAACCGCTGCTGCAGAAGAAGAAACTGACTGGGTCATGGGTGCTGATGGATATTGGTGGTATCATGACAAAACTACAAATGAATGGTGGTACAAAGACGAGAATGGCGACATAGTCAAGTTTAGTTAACCACGGTGAGTCTTTTGTCCAGAATTATTGGTCTATTGCAGGTTGATTCTACCGTTGGTGACTTGGCAGGTAATGCACAACGAATCGAACACTTAGCCAAGCAAGCTAGCAAAAATGGTGCTCAATTAGCCGTCGGCACAGAGTTGTCAGTGTGCGGTTATCCACCACGAGATTTGCTACTGCAGCCTGACTTCATAACAACCTCATTTGCCACTGCAAAATCCTTGAATGTCGAAATTCCGGTCTTGGTGGGCACGCCGATACCTGCAGAACAAGAGCGAAATTTACCAGCCAACGGCGTCGTACGCGCTGGCACACTAAACGCATCCCCCAACGGAGATAAGACTAATCGAGTGGTAGCAAAAAAACAGTTATTGCCTAGTTACGATGTGTTTGATGAAACCAGATATTTCTCTCCGACAAATCGCTCCGGCATCTGTCGTTCGATAGGCGGTATAGAACTTGGAGTCACAATCTGTGAGGATGCCTGGCAAGCTGCAGGCCTTACCCCCTCAACCTATGGTCAAGATCCAATTGCTAGTCTAGCAGAATGGGGCCGCCAAGGGGTAGCATTAGATGCGACAGTAAACCTCTCAGCATCACCATACCATGCCGACAAAGTTAGTTCTAGAATTAAGGTATGTCGAACCGCGGCCCAGATATTACAACATCCATTTTTGCTTGCCAATCAGGTAGGGGGGAATGACGATTTATTGTTTGACGGATGTTCGTTGGTGGCGTGGCCAGATGGGCAGGTCGTAGTCGCTCCTGCGTGGCAGGAGGGGGTTTTACTGGTCGATTTGGACCAACCGAGTAACTGTCGATGGCTGGCAATGGACAGTAGTGATGCGTTATGTGTTGGGACTGATGAAATAAAATTCCTGGGCAGTTCGCTTGAAGGTCACGAAGAATCCTCAGCAATTCTCGAGGATATTACAGATGCAGTCATAACTGGGTTGACTGATTATTGTCGTAAGTCAGGGATTACCCGAATAGTGCTTGGGTTATCCGGCGGAATCGATTCGGCAGTTGCTGCATGTGTTGCTTGTGCGGCAGTGGGTCCCAGTAACGTATTGGGTATTGCGATGCCGAGCAGATTTTCTTCACAGCACTCGCTAGACGACGCGCAATACACTGCTGAGGCTCTGGGCATGGAATTTAAAATCGAGGCAATCGACGACATGCATTCTACTTTAGAGAGTAAAATTGGTGGTGTATTGACCGCAGGCAATCCAGTGGCATTGGAAAATATTCAATCACGATTGCGTGGTATTATCGTGATGGCCCACGCTAACGCTGAAAACAGGATGGCGATTGCCACCGGCAACAAATCTGAGCTTGCTCAAGGGTATTGCACACTTTATGGTGATATGGCAGGCGGTTATACGCCGCTTGGTGATTTATACAAAATGCAGGTCTATGCACTCGCCGAGATATTTAATCATCGAGCCGTGCAAGACGGTAGCACACCTCCAGTGAATAATTCAACGCTAACCAAACCACCATCGGCAGAACTTGCTCCAGACCAGAAAGATGAAGATTCACTGCCACCATATGAGGTTCTGGACGAGATTTTGCGGCTCCACATCGAACAAACCAAGGACGCCGACGACATAGTCGATGCGGGTTACAGTCGAGAAATGGTGGTTGATGTATTGACGCGACTGGAGCGTAATGAACACAAGCGCTGGCAAATGTCACCGGCACCAAGAGTAACGAGCAAAGCTTTCGGCCAAGGTTGGCGCAGACCACTAGCATCAAAGCACGATTGGCGTGATTGATTTCGATGGTCATAAAAATCAAATGGTTCACCTCAAACCATGGCCGATGAAGTTGTTAATATCGCCGGCTATCGATTCACAAATCTTCCTGACCGTGATGACCTGCAACAGCCACTGAGAGATCTATGTCAGCACTTATCTCTCAAGGGCACAATTTTACTGGCCCATGAAGGGATCAACTTCTTCCTTGCTGGTAGCCAATCATCAGTAGATTCATTCATTGAGTATCTTGAACAAGATGAGCGGTTGACAAATATTCCAATCAAGGTTTCTTATTCAGATTATCAGCCGTTCCGTCGCATGAATGTTCGCCTAAAAAAAGAAATAATTTCTCTAGGCTTGCCACACATAAAGCCAGCAGTATTGACCGGAGAGGAAATCACGCCGACGGATTTGAAGCAATTGCTAGATACGGGGGAAGAGGTAGTAATCCTAGATACGCGTAATGAATATGAGTGCCGCATAGGAACCTTTGAAAATGCCTTAGAACTTGACATCCGTTCGTTTAGAGACTTCCCAAAAGCTGTAGAAGAGATGTCTGAGGAACTCAAAGATAAACCAATTGTCATGTTTTGTACCGGTGGCATACGCTGCGAAAAAGCCAGTGTCGTCATGATGGATGCGGGATTCACCAATGTGAAGCAACTAAAGGGCGGTGTGCTTGGATACTTTGAGGAAGTCGGCGGCGACCACTGGAAAGGGGACTGTTTTGTGTTTGACCGTCGAGTGGCCGTCAATCACGCACTGGAAGAAACCGATGTAGTACAATGCTACGCGTGCCGGGAGCCTCTGTTGCTAGAAGAACAGAATACTGGCGATTATGTAATTGCTAAATCGTGCCCATATTGTGTTGACAAGCAGTAACTCACCAAATTAACCATTCGTCACTCAAGGCAATGGCATTCCATAGGTGCAGTTCATGCCCCGAAATTCCGTCATCGGCTGCAAATAAGATAAGTTGTCCATCGCTATACAGATCACCGTATATACCGGCGTCTGAGTTGTTGCCAACCCCAATCCACGGATCATATACTAACTCGGCCTGCAAAGTATTAGTGTCAAAACTCCATATGCTGTGTCCGGTATCTACGCCATTTTGCTGCCCATTGGCAATGACTAGTAAGTGACCATCCGCAACTGCCAAATCACGTATCTCTGCCGAGGTCAGGCCCGGTTGAAACTCATGTATCACTTTGGTCCCAGTAGTTGTTCCATCACTGACACACAATTCTTCTGCGGTCGTTGCGGTTATGCAGTCAAACCACACCCTGCCATCAGCGGTTACTGCGCCGACTCTCTCACCGGGCGCTACCATGAGGCTAGAAAGTTCAGTTAATGTGCCAGAGGCTAAATTATAGCTCCAAACTGTCGGGTCGACACTGCTAATTTTAGCATCAAAAATCACGCTACTCCCCAATAGGTTCAAACCTAAATTGTCACCGACTTCTGTTGGTGGATTTCCATTACTCTGTAAGACCATGTTGGTGAGCCAATTGTGTCCGCCATCGCCATCCAATTGGGCCAACTGACGCCCATTAATCCCGTCATCAGCAACTACTATGGCAGAATCACCCATCGGTAATATTGCATTAGGCATACTATCCTCAAAACTGTTGAGATCCCAAGAAGTAAACACTCCTGTATTGTTCAGTCGGTGCATTTCGAACCCATAATTATCAACGATGGCTGAGAACCACAGTCCTGTAGTATCTACGGCAAAAGTTGTTGATGCATGTGAAGTGATTTGGGTTTGTATCGAATCTAAGATTTGTTGTTGGTCCAGCGTGAAAAATGGGGCGTCAAATAAATTGAACAAATCTACGCCGTTTGTCCACATGAATTCATGATTTGAGTCGGTAAAAATCAAGCCTTCCATCCACGGCACAGCAACCGAATCAGCAAGGATTCCATCACCACTGTAGCCGGTTAGTTGAGAAGTGCCTGGACCAGTAAGATTGGTAACCCACAATTCTCGACCGTTTGCCCCATTGTCAGCGTCAAAAATCCACAATTCTTCTCCTTGGTAATTAACCGAATTCAAGCCTATGTGCAATCCGGGTTTTGAGTCGCTGCTGCCCGGATTGATGTCTGCCAATCGTTGCATTGAGCCACTGGTGCCATCACTAATCCACAGTTCACACCCAGCAATGCCATCGCTGCCAGTGGTGACAACCATACTATTGCTGGCTGACCAAGCAAACTCCGCACACTGACTTGAATAACTATCTCCAACTCCAAAAAATGTGTCAGAGATTGGTCCATAATGTAGTGGGTGACTGCACACCTTTAGCGATTCTGCGACCTCGTCACCGTGCATTATTCCATCATCGGCAATTCCACCGCCATTGCCATTATCGATACCAAAGTTAATGACGATACCATTAGAACATAAGTGCGGTGGTGGGTTATGACGCTCAATTAGCGCACTGTGGCCGTTGTCGCCATCGTTGCCAATGCTACCTTGTAAGCCCATAGCACCATTACAAATCGGTTCAGTATCAACTACCTCCGCTTCATCCAGTTGACCATTAGCATTGACATCCTGGCCGCTGGCAATCTGTATACCACCAACTGGACACAGAGCATCACCAAACTCGATAATTGAGATGTTGACTAAACTATCAACACCATTACTGCCCGCAATACCATTAGCGCCCTGTGGCCCGGATAATCCGGCTTTGCCGTGACATAATCGCGTCGTTGAAGTCACTTCATCCTCTTCCAAGATGCCGTTATTATTGGCGTCACTTCCAATGAAAATATCCGCACCCCCATCGAGGCAAATGTGATCCGCTTCTCGGCCCTCAGTTCTGATGAGAATCTCGTTGGCGTCTGCGCCATCCTCGCCCGTTGAATCGTCAAGTGATTCTATGATGGTAAATGAGTAAAATGATAAAATTAGGGCGATGATAATGGTGACACTCTGTAACACTTTGAACAGGCTTTTTTTGTTGTTCGATGATTCATTCACCTTGCCAGTAGATTTAGCCGCATTACCATCGAGCGGTGGGATTGCTTTACGGGATTGTCTCACAGGTTCTCCTGCCATAATTTCATCGTGTTGAGGGGTATTTGACATATTGATATCTCAGAACCTTAAAGATATCAAAACTTCCGGTTAAAACCCAAATTTATTCACTCTGAAAAGGGTTTAGTTCATGAAAGAGAAGGGTTGCCCTAGTGTCATGGACTTGCCAAGCAGGCTCGCATCACAACTTGCGGGCGATGAGGGTAAGACCAGACAAAAGGCTGCCAGACTGGTCGTCGATTTGGCTGAAATAGCTAATGCCGAGGGTTTTATTGAAGTTGATAATGCTCACGTATCAGGGGTTTCAGTAATTACTGGGGGGCACGGATTGCGTCGCTTTCTATCAGATTTATCCGACGAGAGTGGTGGCCAAGTCGCAATCACTACGACATTAAACTCAGCAGGCTGTGATAAACAAAAAATGCAGGAAATGGATATCGATTGGCCGGATTTTTTGGAACAACAATTTGAGATTATCCACGCTTACGAACGTCTTGGTATTGAGGCGACGTTGTCGTGCACGCCCTATGACAGAGGAATTGAAATTGAATCTGGGGTGGCTTCTTGGGCTGAATCAAACGCCGTATGTTTTTCCAACTCATGGACCTCACTGATCACCAATCGTGAGTCTGGGCTGTCAGCACTAGCAACAGCGCTGACAGGCTTTGCACCAAAATGGGGATTACATTTGGCGCATAATCGAATGCCAAATATTCTGGTAAACATCGCTTGTGAACTGAATAATCTTGCTGATTGGTCGATTCTTGGCGATTGGATTGGGAAGCAAGTTAGGCCAGATTGGGATTTGTCTTGGGGTCCAATGCCCTTTATTCGAGGGATGCCAGATACAGTTTCATTTGCCAGTAAAAAAGCGTTGACTGCCGCTGCCGCTAACTATGGTTGCCCGATGCTGTGGGCAGAGGGGCACACAAAGCAGCCACCATTAGAACAGGACCCAGACGGTGAATGGCTCCCACCAGTCGGTGGCTGGGCAGGTATACTCGAGTTTACCAAAGCAGATTTACTCCAACGTTATCAAGATCTAGCGCCAAAAGGCCAAGTCGACTTAGTTGTTATTGGCTGTCCTCAAGCAAGCATTGAGGAAATCAGACGTACTGCTGCAGCAGTTCGAAGCCATGCTGAGATGGGCGAAAAAATACCTGACAATCGTCTTTGGTTGTTTACCAGCGGAGAGAACTATCAGTTGGCTAATGATGATGGGAGTATCGAACTGTTGGAAAGTGCCGGAGTTGTGATACTCCAAGACACCTGCCCGGAAGTTACCCCCTACAATCGAGAACATTACAATCACTTACTCACTAATTCACTAAAAGCAGAGCATTACCTAACTAGTGGATTAAATCGAATCCCGACCAGTGTTATGACAATTCAGGATTGTGTGGCTCACGCATTCAGGCCACACCTTTCGGCGGGTGAACGGCCAGTTATCAGTGCCAAGGCGCAGCCCCAACATCAGTCATCTAAAACCCATCGTGTGGGTAACTATTCCGCAGAGGGCAACGGCCTATCATCGCAGGGTGATTTTACCATTACTGGTAGGGCCTTGTCAACTGATGTGGCCATTACTTACCTAGGTTATGTCAACCGAGATTCTGGGGTCATCGAAGAGACAGGTCATCCATTAGATGGGCACGCAATCAAGGATACAATTTTGATTTATCCTAAAGGCTCTGGCTCAACTGTAGCGCCTTATGTTTTGATGGGTCTAATCTACACCGGCAATGGACCTAAAGGCATTGTTAATCGTGATATTTGTTCGCTCACCATTCCTGCTTGTTCTCTGTTGGAACTGCCATATGCACACGGTTTCGAGACAGACCCGTGCATGGAGGTTAATTCCGGCGACTTAGTTGAGATGCGTAAGGTTGGACAGAAGGTCACAATAACCGTCCTTGAACGAGCTGATTGAGATGTCTAGCTTGCGAGTGTTGGTGACTGGTGGTGCCGGATTTATTGGTTCATCACTATGTGAAGCATTAATCGCAAAAGGCCATACTGTAGTTGCACTTGATTCACTATTTCGCGGCAGTGAGGAAAATCTAGCGAGTATTACCGACCACGAGAGGTTTGCTTTTTGTCAAGGAGACGTGCGCGATATCGACGCTCTGGACGCATGTGTTGAGTCATTAGGTGGCGTAGATTTGATTTATCATCTGGCTGCAGTAAACGGAACAAAATGGTTTCATGAAGCGGCACATTCGGTAATTGACGTCAATATCAATGGAACTCTTCGAACCCTCGAACTTGCCATGGCAAACGATGCAAAATACGTCTTTGCATCATCTCCTGAAGCGTTTGGTGAGGCACAATCTCAACCAATAACCGATGGTGATGCGATGGTCTTCACCGATCCTAAACTACACCAGCGGCATTCATACGGCGGCAGCAAATACCTTGGCGAAATCGCTTGTCAGCATGCGGCTCGCGACGGGTTGAATGTGCAAATCGTCCGCCCGTTCAATGCTTATGGGCCAAGGTTATGTGGTGATGATTATGGTCAAGTCATCGGGATGTTCTTCCAGCAGATGTTGGAATCTAACTCACTGACTATACACGGTAATGGTAGTCAAACTCGGAGCTTTACTTACATCGAGGACGTTGTCGAGGGATTTGTTGAGGCTGGCTTGCGTAATCTCGCCACCGGTGGTGTGTTCAACATAGGCTCAACCGAAGAGATAAGTGTCTTAGAATTGGCTAAGAAAATTGCTCATTATGGCAACCAAACTGAATTGAATTTTAGTGAAGGATATCACGGTGATGTTGCGCGCAGAGTCCCAAATATCGATAATAGTCGGGCCAGTCTTGATTGGCAAAGTACAACCAAACTCGATGAGGGATTGGCTCTAATGTGGCAAACATTGTCTATTTAGGGCCGTAGTGTTTGTCCACTTTTTTTGACCAACCATCTGGTGCAGCCATGATATTGTCCATACCATGTTGCGTCAATACGTCGAGACCGGTTTGTGGGATTGATGGGCTTGCAGTCCAAATATGAGTGACTTTCATTATTGCAAGTCTTGCTACCGCACCAGGCAATTCTCGGTCTTCAACAAATTCTACTTCGATGGCAGCAACGGCTTGCTTAATGAGTAAATCATCAGCGTTACTTGGCGAGATATCAATCAGGTCCCATTCACTATCCTCAGGGTCAATTGGACTCCCAGCCATGTCAATCCAATCTACAGCCTGTAATGTGCTTGGCATCACGTGAAGAATCGCTTTTCCTGTCTGGCGCATGTTTAGTAGCGTGCCTCGGTATTCTTTACGCTTGTTTTTGCTGAACGAGGCAATGAACAACGGTGGAGTGTTTGAAACACCCATAACAGAAGTTAATGGTGCAAGATTTTTCACACCGTTTTGGTCAACGGTTGAGGCCAATATTAGCGGCCTAGGTGAGACTATACCAGCCAGCCATGCCGAGCGCTCTTTGTGGCCCATGTCCATGATATCTATGCGGACAGCCTCGCTTAGGTCAGGCCTTGGCTGCCTCTCAAACCAAGCGTCCAACTTACCACTGTGGATTTCATCGATGGCGTGCTGGGTGAATTCGATATAGGTCTCCCATGCGGGGACTAATTCTTGTTCGCCTCGCTCTTGTTTACGGGTTATTGATGCATTTGCATAATCGATGCACTTGCCAAGAAATTCCGCGACCACTGCTTTTCGGTCCATCTCATCCCTGCCTGTAATTATTATGCTATTAGCGCTTGGCATCGTAATCCTGTCTTGTCATGAGAAACCTTGCTGGATTGCCGGCCCAAACTTCGTTATCTGGCATGGTCTTGGTAAGCACTGCACCTGCTGCCAGCACGGAATTTTTCCCAACGTTACAGCCGGGAACCACGGTTGTGCCACCGCCAATCACAGCACCGCTATCAACCATGATTGGCTGCCATAAGTCTCGATTACCAGACGGCGGAAACCGGTCATTGAGCAAGGTTGCATTGGGCCCAACGAACACATTGTCGCCGAGGATGCATTCATCGGCGATATAGACACAGCCTTGGATTCGACAGTTATCGCCAATAGTCACATTTCTGCCGATGTGAGTGAGTGCACCTATCGAACAATCTCTACCGATTACTAGGTTCTCTCCGATTGCGCTGGGCGACCATGCCACGCTATTATTGGGTAACGCAATCCTTTCATTGTGGACCGGATTGCTGGACAAAAAATCGCCTCACTCTATTCCTAGGTCTTCAATTATTTTGTCAACATGACCCTTGGTTCTGACGCCATATCCAACCCACTGCAATATTCCGTCTTTGCCGATGACAAATGTAGATCTGGAGGTTCCCATGTAGGTTTTGCCATACATGCTTTTCTCTCTCCAAGTTCCGTATATCTGATGCAATGATACATCTTCGTCCATCAGTAGAGGAAAGTTTAGTTCTTGCTTAGCGATGAAGTTATCATGGGATTTTGCCGAGTCTTTAGAAACACCGAGCACCACATATTCGCCGCGGTTTAGGCGTTGCATTGAGTCTCTGAAGTCACACGCTTGTGTGGTGCAGCCGGATGTGGAGTCTTTCGGATAGAAGTATAATATTACAGATTTACCCTGATCCAGATATGACTGCAGGGAGTGTTCCTTTCCGGTTGAATCTATGCAGTTAAACATCGGTGCGGTTTGGCCAATTTCGAGATTTACAGTATCGCTCATGGGTTTTTGTTGACAACACTATTGATGAATTGTTGCATTGACGCATAATTTGGTCAGTTGCGTTAATTTTCACCATTTTTTGTGTGTAGTTGTATAGGTTTAGAGCCTATGCATGGCGTTTATTTATTATGCATTGATTTTTATGCATTCCGACTAGACTGACAATACTCAACCGATTCTTTGAATAACTGCCTTGTACAACACACATCTATGGTAGGGCTACGCTTATCTCGACGAGCCCGTAAATTCCTCAAGAAAATTCAACGCGCCCCGGGAAAGTATGAACTGCAAGAAGCGGCGTCATCAATACAAGCAGAGCTCGACAAACGTTCAATATCTTATGACGAGGCTCTAACTCTGGGAAATATCATACAACATCGTGCTGACCAGTTCGTCGATGACGACACCATTGTTTATGCAATATCGGACCGAGATGCCTATCGCCGAACTCTAGAACTTTACTTACGGGATGCTTTGCTCAGTAAAACCGAACAGCTGTTGCTCTGGGAGGAACGCCGTCGTTTGGGCATCAGTGACCGTGATCATGAGCGGTTGTTGGAACAACTTTTGGCACAGTGGAAAAAACAGGGCAAGCGCGTGAGCATTGATAGTTTTGAAGCACCAAGTGAAGGAGGTGGCGTTTCTGCTTAACCGGGGCAAAACCGCAGTTGCAGCATTTATGCTACTGATGCTGATTATCCCAGTCGCAACGCCGCTTGCGACAGCAGGGGATTCGGCTTCCTCAAGAAGCGGAGCGAATTTTGTTGTCCAAGATGTCACATTCGACGGCGCTGGGTCGATAGTTAACGGAACGACAACCCATCTTGAAAACGCGACCCACTCTGTTCATGTCGAAGTTCAAAACATCGGAGGATCAGCGGGCGTGGCAGATGTAAATCTATACCACAAAGGTTCCCTTACATCTACAAAAATACTGCTGGATTCCGTAACTACCGAGTTGGTTGGTGCGCAGAATTATGCCAACACAGTTTTGTTCACCTTCGTCGCCTCGCCCGGACTAAGCCAGAGCCTTTTTGTCGAGGCTTATACCACACAAGCTACTGATGAAATGGAGATACGTTTTGACTGCCAGAGTAACCCCAGGTATCTGGAGGGTGTAGTTGGCCAAGACACTGTGGATGAACCTCTTGCAGGACAGGATGAGATAACTATACCTGGAGTCACAGTCGCCGACCCTCACATATACACCGTAGATGTCACCAATACAGGCGTTCACGCCATAGACGCAAGCTTTCAAGTCTATTTTGAGGACCCTAGTGACAGCACAAATAATCGCACATTCGACACTGGGTCGCAATTGCTTCAACCCGGCTCGACTCACGTCCCTGCATCAGAAATCACTCTGAGTGTCGCGATCAATGAAAATCTGGATGCCAGCATAATTTGGGAAATGACGGCATACGTTGTTTTCACATACGGAGCATCGACATGGGAGGTCAACAAAACCATCAAGACGGTCGATGCGAGGTTTTCCGAGTATTCTGCAACTTTAGACAGGCCGGCGAATCGAACAGTTCAGCCAGGGATATCTACAGACCTTAATTTCCTGGTAACAAACACTGGCACAGCGACGGATAAATACACGATACAAGTATCATCGATCGCAAATTGGGTTGATAACTCAATTAACGGAGATGAAACCGGGGTAATC
>DALZ01000013.1:0-564 GCA_002496955.1 Euryarchaeota archaeon UBA128
ACCAACATCGAAATCATGACCGTGAATTATCGATAACCATGGAATGTTCCACTGCTTAGCTAATCTGTTGGCTAAATCGGCCACTGGCCACAGCGTGTGACAAATGATGATTTCTGGTCGCCAATCCCCTAACCAGGCAGGTACTTTGCGAGCGATGCGTTTCATACTTCTGAGAGTTATTGATGGATACGGATGACCTGGAAGGCCCCAAAATCTTGGGGCAAAAACTTCCACCTCGCCGTGTTTGAATCTAATAGGGGCTTTGGCTACCCCTGTGAGAGTTGAACGCCTAGTTTCTTGATACTTTAACATCCGTGGTAATGGGTTGACTACCTTAACATCGTGACCGCTTGACCTGAATAATTGGACATTGTCGCTGACAAATGTACCTCTAGCAACATTAGTTGGCAAAGGATACATCAGAGATACAACTAGAATGCGCACATTTACACCCACGCCGAATCATACTTCAAGGGCTGTATGCAAAGTTTGTAGGTTTTCCTTGACTGTGGCGTTATCATTGAACAGCCCAGAACCAACTACGCAGTTTGAAACACCCCACTC
>DALZ01000013.1:953-7440 GCA_002496955.1 Euryarchaeota archaeon UBA128
CCAGTGGATTCTTGAAGTTCAATCATCCTCTTTAGTCGCCTGATTTTTGATTCGACTGAAGCGATGAAAGATTGCCCTCCGAAACCCGGATTCACACTCATAATCAGAACTAAATCAAGGTCTGGCAATATCTCAGATATGACCTCTATTGGCGTTGCTGGATTGAGGACTACTCCTACTGTTGCGCCTGCCTGCCTTATGGCGTTAACTAAACGATGTAAGTGGGTGACTGCTTCTACATGGACTGAGATATGATCACAGCCAGCTTCGATATAATCCATGTAACATTCTTCTGCATTCATAATCATCAAATGAGCGTCAAAAATGACTTCTTGCGGGAAAATTTGGCGTAGGGACTTAATCACTGAAGGGCCAAATGTGAGGTTAGGAACGAAGTTACCGTCCATTACATCTAAATGAAGTCTATCTAGGCCGGCATCAATCGCTTCTTTGCAGGATGCCGCAAGGTTTGACAGGTCTGCGGTAAGAATACTCGGAGCAATTATCATGTCAGAACAGGATAATCCAAGCATCGGTTTCTCATGAGCATTGTGTTTGAAAATGTTTTTTTTGACGCACAAAGTCTCATAATACCCCTGTGTTAGGGACTATTAGTGAGCACATGGGTGAAGTAAGGGCTGTAAGCGACTCTGAGTATGAAAATTCAATCAAAGGTAGCGAGTGGGTTCTTGTTGATTTTTGGGCTCCGTGGTGTGGCCCCTGCAAAGCATTGGCTCCGGTTCTAGAACAAGTCGCTAATGAACGAGAAATACTCATTGCCAAGGTTGATACCGACTCTAACCCAACAAATGCTGGCAAATTAGGCGTCAGAGGCATTCCAGCATTATTCTTGTATCACAATGGTAGCCTAGTTGGTAAACAAAGCGGCGCAATGCCAAAGCCAGCCCTGCTCAATTGGATTGACCAGCACATGGCTGCTGCTGACTTCTAAGATTATTGAACATCTCTGAGGAGTCGTTCCCTGAGCGCTTCGTGCAACCACATGCCATCCTCTAACTCCAACAATATGCCGTAGGACAACAAATCCTTGGGCGGGGGTCCGACCCATGCCGCTCGTTCAGCTAACTCCAACCACGGCAGTGGTTTGTCGCAGTTAGCGAGAATAGATAACAACTCACGCTCGTCGTCTGGTAATTTGAAGAGTATTTCATCATCGATAAACTGTAACCAATCTACATGAACTGACTTACCGTATAACTCAAACAGTTCGAGAGCGAGTGGATGCCCGCCTGTCTTCTGATAGATTGATTCTATGTCATCGGTTGCTTCCAACTGGTCAAGCCAATCTTTCATCTCCACTTTTGATAAGCCTTTGAGTGATAATTCGGAAACGAAATCTCTGGTGTGGACATCTCGTCGGTCGTAGACAGATGGACGGCGACGAGATATCATCACTATTCGAAGCGGTGATTTTTGTGATATTTGTAACACTGCTCCGAGTAATTTTGCTGAGTTTTGCTCAATATGGTGAACATCGTCTAAGACAATCAACCAATAAGGTGGGGGCCCCCCTGATTCGTCTTTAAACCGTTCTCGGATAGTAGCTGCATCGGTCAAATAAGCAAGTAACCTTCTGCGCAACATATCTACATCGACCTGTCCACCAGGATTCAATGGCAAGGTCTCTATCAGATTGTAAGGATCGTGAGATTCATCGACGCCGAATCTGTGAAGAAGGCTGGTAGCGATGCCCAGTGATGTATCCCATGGCTGACACGGATACCAACACACCGATAGATTGGGCGTTTCTGCCAAACGCTGGTTTAGCCAGTGCGCAACAAGGGTTGATTTGCCGATGCCAGCAATACCGTGCACTACCATACAGGGTTTACGTTCCGAAAACCACTCATCAAGGACCGATAATTCCGCATCACGCCCATGGACAACACGGGTTCTCGGTGGCCTGTTGTTATATGTTGCATGAACCCCAGTCAATGCTTTAAGTCGCCCGGGTGGATTGTCTAAGTTGGTTTGCTTACTCTTGGTAATCGCGCCAAATCTAATATCGCCATAGGTCAGCACTCCTTCGTGTTGAGCATGCATCAAGACCTGCAATAGTGAAATTTTTGCGTCTAATCGTTCAGCAACACTATCTGCTGCTAATTCAAGTAATTCTCCACTATTGTCGCGAATTATTACAAGTATTTTTGATAATTTTTTGCGGATGGTTTGGATTTCAGCACGCCCCTCTTCGGTTAATTGCCAGGTTTTTTGCTTTCTATCATCGCCTCTAATATTTCGGGTGTGTTCGGAAACTAGGTTCTTCTTTAGCAATTCCCGCATTGTTCGACTAACGTTTGGCGGATGTAGCGCGCACGATTCAGCGATTCCAGGGCGGGTAAGTTCTGGCCCAACCAAGTATCTGTCTGCTTGGTCATCGTTATCGAAAAGGTGCAGCATGACGCGGTCCTGAACAGGAACATTGACTTTGGATATACCTGCGCTCACAATCTCCCGAGATTTTTCTATAATAAGCGATTTTGTGATAATGCTGATGGCAAGTAGGAGCAATTTGACCATAATTCCTTTATTATGGCATCATTCGGGAAGTCATGGAATCAAGAAGAAGGGTGGTGTTTATTACCACCTTGTTTCTTCTCGCTGCGTTACCGTTAACAGTTTCAGCGGATTCTGATAACGACGGGATTAGCGACGCTACCGATGATTGTATTTGGGCTGCAGGCACCTCATCTACCGACAAAACGGGCTGTCCGGACCGTGACGGAGACGGCGTTTCGAATCTAAACGACCCATGGACTACACCAAATCCAAATTTTGAAACCGAGCAGATAATCAACTCCAACGAAAATTACAATGATATTGAATACTCTGGCAATGGATATTCAGTGGTAACTGGCTCTGATGACAATTATATTCGCATCTGGAACTCTTCGACGTTCGTGAACCTGCGTTCGGCAAATATGGGTTCGGATGTGCATTCTGTCGCGTTTTCTCCGGATAGTAACTATGTTGCGGCCGGTGTCGATGATGATACAGTTCACATCTTTGATGCGATTTCAATGAACAACCTCTACGGAGCAATTGATGTCAATGTTGGTAGTAATGAGCGTATTTATGATCTTGAATTCTCTCCTGATAGCAACCTATTAGCAGTTTCAATCGCTAGAGACAATACTAATTTTGCCACCAACGGAATAGTCACTTTCATAGAGGTAACAACAGGCAATTTCTTCAGCTCAGGCATAAATCCCGGTGGCGAGGATAGATTCTATGACACTGCCTTCTCACCTGATGGGAATTTCATTGCTGTTGGCAGTGAGGGTGACTGGTATATTTCCGAAATAAGCACTGGCAATGTCGTTGAAACTGTTACCTCTCCCCCCGACTCTGTTAATGCCATAGCATGGTCTCCAGATGGAAACTATATCGTTATGTGCGGTGCTTACGAATCAAATGGAGCAAGGGTTCAGGTTCACGCTTATGACGGCAGTTCGTGGCCAATTATTTGGGAAGTACCAACCAGTACATCGTGTTCTTCGGCTGACTTCTCGCCGGATGGTTCAAAATTTGTCGTTGGCATGTATTGGTTTGAGGCTGATGGTGCTACAGCAAAAATTTATCAAACCACGACCGGATTATTAGTCGATGCATTTTCCGGACCAAGACCAAACAACTGCGCTGGAAATAACATTCAGTGCGGCCAGATTGATGGCGTATCATGGCACCCAGATGGTAGTAAAATTGTCACTTCGCATACAAGGAATGATGAAGGCGTCTACTTTTGGCTAGCTGACATCGATGAGGATAATGACGGCTACAACACAACCGATCAAGGCGACGGCGTAGTCGATGCATTCCCAACCGATGGAACCCAATGGGATGACGCTGACGGAGATGGTTTCGGTGACAACCCTGACCCCGCCACGACACCTGATTCATGTATCAATCAATTCGGCACCTCGACTCAGGATCGATTTGGCTGCCCGGATAGTGATGGAGATGGATGGTCTGATGATGGTGACTGGGCACCAAATAACCCAGAGCAGTGGCAGGATAGTGACGGAGACGGCTATGGCGATGAGTATTATTATGAAGTAGTGAACTCCTTTTATCATATTAATCAGCGTGGCGATGCGTTTCCCAATAATCCAACTCAATGGAACGACAGTGACAGTGACGGCTGGGGTGATAACTACGCCAATCAATCTTGGGAGCCAAATCGGGAGTCGACTTGGCCTGGTATTCTTATTGAAACTGCAACCAACGTTGACCAATTTCCACTAAATCACAATCAATGGCTTGATACAGATGGTGATTGGTGGGGTGACAACCAAATTGGCGACGATGCTGATGCTTGTCCCTACGTATTTGGTAACTCTACCGTCGATAGGTATGGTTGTGTGGATACCGATGGTGACGGATATTCGGACCCTACGGCTAACTGGGGTATTGTTTCATCAACCGGTTATTGTCAAGCTGACGGAGTCCCACTCGACCCAACACAGTGGTGTGATGGTGACGGAGATGGCTATGGTGAGAACCAAGACGGAAATCTGCCTGATGAGTGTCCTGATGAGGCCGGGTCCTCCATTCTAGACCGAGTCGGATGTTTGGATAGCGATGGTGACGGATATTCGGATCAAGGTGATCCATTCCCTAATGACAATACTCAGTGGGAAAACAGGGATGGCGATTCTCTCGAATGCGGGGGAGACAATCAATCCGGACTAAACCCTGATGTATTTCCTGACGATCCAACTCAATGCAAGGATACCGATGGTGACGGCTACGGTGATAATGCTGCCGGAAATAATGGTGATGCTTTCAAATTTGACCCAACTCAATGGTCGGATTTTGACGGAGACGGTTACGGCGACAACAACGGAACTGGGTCAATAAATGGCGATATATGTCCCACCCAGGCAGGCAACTCTGCCAATCCAATTTCTCGCGGTTGTCCAGACAGTGACGGTGATGGTTTCGTTGACCCAGAAGATGCGTTTCCACAGAATCCTTTGCAATGGTCAGACATCGACGGTGACGGCTATGGTGATGAAGTAGACAAACCGGGAGGCGATGACTGCCCACAACTGTTTGGCACATCAAAAGAGAATAACCGATATGGCTGTGAGGATTCTGATGGTGATGGATGGGCTGATGTCGACGATGAATTCCCGAATGACGGTGAACAATGGCAAGACACTGATGGTGATGGCTACGGTGATAATTACTTGTGGAGTATCACTTTTGTTGAAGATTTGGCAAATGACCAGAGAATACTCGAACTAAGGGAACAAAGGGGTGATGCATTTCCGTCAACTCCTGACGAATGGAGCGACCAAGATGGTGATGGTTATGGCGATAATAAGAGCGACGATTTTCCTCTAGAAAAAACTCAGTGGAGCGATTTTGACGGCGATGGTTTTGGCGATAATTTCACCAGTGGTGCCTACCAACCCGATGACTGCAAAAATGAGTTTGGAACATCATACAGAGATGTCTTTGGATGCCTTGATTCTGATAATGATGGAACCAGTGATACATCCGATCCATGCCCATACGACCCAGATGTGTTTGAGGGCCGAATAGGCTCAGTTGTCTGCGAAATTACCAAACCACAGACTGAAAGTGACGGTGACGCTGGGGCAACTAGCAGTACCGGCCAGCCAACGCTTGTATATCTCGGTATAGCGATTGTTGCATTACTTTCAATCATCATCGTTGCTCAAATTTCTAAGACCTTGGCAAAGAAAAAATCACGGCAAGAAAAATTGGACGAAGCGATGGTCAATTCGGCGTTTTCCGAGGAAGACGAGAGAAGAACAGCATGGATAGATTACTACATTGCAAATGGTCAGTTGGAAGAAGCGCGGGCGCTGGGATGGGCTGGTGATGATACCAAAGAATTGCCACAATGGAAACAATTTGAGATACAGCAACAACAAGAACAAGATGCTGCAATACCGACAATGGTAAATCTCGATGATATACTATGAGTCTAATGTCTTTTGTCGGCGCGCTTTTTCGGCTAATTCGTCATCAAATGATAGGAATGGTAGCCTGTCCCACTTTTTATCATCGTCAACAGCTTTTAGTGCTAAGTTGTCTGATAAAACCACTGATAGCTTCAGATAATGAGGATTTGAGCCATCCGCTAGCGGATATTGATGCCCCGGTAAAACTAAGTTATCTTGGGGAAGGTTACGCAGGATATCTCGCAGATACAACAATGAAATACGTTGTTTAAACTTGCTTCCGCCGTATAAATCGGTTCTGCCACAACTACCCAAAAACAAGCAATCACCGGATATAACTGCCCCATCAACAATGAATACAACATGGCCAGGCGAGTGCCCCGGAGTGCAGTGTATAGCAAAATTCAGAGCGCCGAAGTTTTGTGAAATATTCGTACATTCTGCGTGCTCCCACCAGTAGACGTCTGGAAGTGCGAAGCCTCTTTCTTGTTCGAGTATGTGACATCTAACCATAATCTCATTGTCGGCTA
>DALZ01000134.1:0-1419 GCA_002496955.1 Euryarchaeota archaeon UBA128
TGGCAGGCTGATTAATGGGTGGAATAATTCCCAGTTTCACTGTTTGATTTTGGCGTGGTTTTAATTCCGTTACTGGATTGGCAAAGCCAACGGTCCATCCATCCGGAGGTAGAGAAAAAGACCACGTCAACTCAGCAACAGAATTTCCAGTGTTTGCAATGATAAAATCAGCGTATGAGTAATCTTCAGAAGGTTCACAAATTATTTTATCTGGCGAACTGAGATCTATCGATAATTTATCGATAATCACTAAACGAGTATTGTTGGACAGATAATTAAAATTCGAAACCTCGGCTTTAATATTCAACAAACTGAAATCCCCTTCGAGAGAAGATTCTGGAGATATCACCATAATACTGACTGATTTGCTGCCTCCAGCCGTTACAGTAACTGAAACCTGATTATTGTAAATTAACTCATTATAGATCAAATCGACATACCAACTAGGGTCTGATGGTTGAACAACAACATCTAGAGTAATGTCTACATTACCTTCGTTAGTTATCTGGTAGTCTAACGTCAATTGTTCACCACTGTCCACTAGTAAGTCTCGAACCGCAAGATTAGTTCCAACATCTATACCGCCTACTTGCAAGTTTGTACTATAGTCCGATAACTCGTCGACTTCAATTGTAACGACCTGTGAGTAATTGAGTGCGAGATCGGTAGAGGATGTAACAAAACATTCGACTGAATCAATGAAGCCAGATGCTGGTATGCCTTCGGTTATCGGAGGTACAAATATTCTAACCGGCATCGACAAATAATTACCGATATCTAGTGGCTCGAAGTCAAGCGATGATGAATTAGAATTTCCTAACATTATTTGCCACAAATTATCTGAAATACATTCCACTGAATACTGTGCTTCAGCATTACCAATATTTAGTGCAGATATGGCAAATGAGGCCGAATCACCCGGCATAGCTGAGAGACCTGTGGTTCCACTCACCACAATTTTAACATCGTCAATCTCTCCAATTATTATGGTCAGCCTGACGGAGTGCGAAACAGTAGGTTGGGTTTGATATGCTACAGTAACATCAACATAAAAAGTTCCGGAGCGAGCATATCGAGGATTATTTGAATCCGATAAATCGGCATTCAAATTGTCAAAATTAAGGATGACTTCCAAAGAATCACCAGACTGTCCTTGAGGAGATAGTTGATATGGACCGCTTTGGGAAACACTCTTTTGCCAAGAGTCCTCAGGTGATATGAAATAATTAAACACCGGATGTTGTTCTTGCACATTTGTGTAACTGAGTGTTACCATTTCTGTTCCAGTGCCTTCATTAAAAATTGAAATAGGTATGTCGATATCAGTTTCATTCCCAACATCAAACACTTTTATTGCCGCATCCTGTTTATCTGAGTCTGAAACTGGGACATTGCCTTGGCTATCTAATGGGATGACTC
>DALZ01000134.1:1802-20046 GCA_002496955.1 Euryarchaeota archaeon UBA128
CCGGAGGATTCATCATTCATCTCATCCAGATTGTTGTTGATATCTAGGCTTAGCTTTAGTGTATGTATCCCTGTTGTTGAAAATGTCCGTGTGGTGATTTCAGACTCAATGCCACTCGATGTCACACCGTTCGATTGTCCTTGCATCAAGATGATACCTTCCGTGAGATCCTCTAATTTCCAGTCAAATGATCCTGCGTCGGCAGTTCCCTGATTCATCCATGAAACGCGCACTGATACAACATCATTTTGCAATGGAGATTCAGAGGAAAGGAAAATCGACTCCGGAAATGTAGTTATGTCTGGCCTTGGAACTATCGAAGCATCACCGACCATAACGATACTGAAATCCTGTTCGACACCTCCACGATGCATCACTTGAACTAACCACTTACCGGTGTTTGATTGTGTGTTAGCCCCGATTTTTATTCTCTCAACATTGTTCAAGGAGTCGCTGACACCTCCCTGAGCTGAGTATCCAGAGATGAAATTATTACCGAGCCACTGATTGCCATCTGGATCGATTAAAACCAAGTCCAAATCGTTGACTAACTTAGCATTCGTTTGAGCTGCATTGGCGCTTCCCGGTTCATCGCTCCAGGCTAACGTGATATCCAATCCATGTGTTGGGTCGAGATCCAGCTCGTATAACAAACCAAACGATGGTCGCAAGGTTTTACCGTCATCATAAAATGTTGATAATGCAGTATTACCACTCATGGGCATGACGGTGTTCTCAAGGTTCAGTTGTCCCCAGCCCTCATTGGCGTTGGGCACATCAGCATTACCTAGGTCCTCAGCTCCGTTTATCATGGCCGCTTTGATAAGAGAGGCTGAGGGAGATTGAATACCAACCTCTTCTCGTAAATATTCACGTGTCAAAATTGCTAATCCACCAGCCACCGAAGCAGATTGTGAACTACCAGACAGCGTCATATACAACGGGTCACCATTTTGGTGGTTGCCATTACCGCAAGCAAGACCATCTGGGGTTCTTGCTTCTTCAGCACGACCTGAACATATGGCTATACCAGGAGCAACTACATCTGGTTTAATACGCCCATCAGAAGTGGAGCCAAGTCGAGATATTTGAGCGACTGAACCTTCAGGAGTAGTGCCGTCAGAGCCTGTAGTGCTGATACCCACAGATAACACATTCTTTGCAGTAGATGGGGCGGTTACCAAGGCAGAGCCATTGCCCCCCCAATCGCCTGCAGAGAAGATTGGTAGAAGGCTGCGCTCATCCAAAACAAATTGGTCTACGGAACGTGAGTCTGCGGTATACTCTCCATAATTACCATTTAGACCCCAGGCATTAATTGCTATTCTTGCGGTTTTCTGTTTAGCATCGGCCAATAAATCGTAGATTGAACCTTGCCGACCAAAGACTCCTGTGGGATCATGCTCTAGGGCATACATTGTGACTGATGCCTGTGGGGCGATACCCATAGCAGAGGAATCGCTTGCTCCATTACCAATTGCAGTGAGCGTAACATGAGTTCCGTGTCCGCCGTTTGAATCGGCGGGTGATGTATCGAGTCCAAACTGAGTGTATATCGCTGCAACACGCCCCGAGATATCTGGATGATCGCGGTCTAATCCAGTATCTGCAATGGCTAACATCTCGCCGGAGCCATCTAGAGTAAATGATGCGCTGTTTTCTAACGAAACAACTCCGGATATTGCACGAGCAACACTATTGTGGACAACCAGTTCCGCAATTGGTTCAATCCAAACTATTCGTCCATCATTTGCCGCGCGCTTGATGAATTCAGCACTGTTAATTTTCGCCTGACAAAATGAGTAACCACACCACGCATCAACTGCACCATATGAGATTAAATCGAAAGCCAGTTCGGGGTAACCTCCATGGGCAAGATCACTAGCGGGTATAATCGCAAGAGTATGATAACTGTTCTCAACAAGTAAATTTGGATGGACTCTGTAGCCGGGCTGCATTTCTCCAATCCAACGAACTTGGCCTGAATCTTCGAGTAAACTCAATACATTCACCTTAGACTCAGGCAGTCTTATTATGAAATTCCCGTCACCGAGCACATCCAAGATTTTCAGTTCGCCATTCTGTTGTAAGTCATACAGGAACTGATAGTTGTAATCATGCAACTGCAAGAATATCATACCAGTTTGCACGAAATCTGCTGAATTTCGGAAAGAATCTGGTAGTGGAGGAAATTCGTCAACTGTCGGGTCAATTATCCCGTGAGCAAGTGACAGTAATCCGCTCAATTGATTAATTCGAATATTTGACACAGATTTACTTGACGCGCCATGCCAAACCAAGCCGTCATCAGTAACTTGAACAGACGTTCCTCCACCGTCGTTCATTGTTGTATTCTGTTTGGGCGTTAGAGCATCAGCATTGGTCATCGGTGCGAAAGAAATGCCAAGGATTAGAATTAGACCTAGAATGACCTGTCTAAACTTGAGCATGCCAATGGGATATCCACATGGTTTTTGAAAACAACCATTCATTGTGGGAATTTTGCTCATAGTATATTGTTATATTTAGCAATGGCATTGTCAGTGCGGGCTACAGAGGCTCGCCAATCAGGTTCAGTTCCCATGAGTGCCCTTATCGCATCAATATTTTCTGGAATTACATCAGATTCTTGGTGAATTGCCTGGAAATAATACAGCGTATTGTGCTCTAATTTAACGCCGTCACGCCAAACAAATATCTCGTGCAAATCGCCCCACTTACGCCCAATATCACGCGCATATTCCATAACCTCTGCAGTTGTCGTAATACCGGTTTCACCGCCGCTCATTAGTATTATTCGGGGTTCATTGGCCCACATTTCTATCACAGATTCAGTATCAAGGCCGTGACCTTCAGGTAGTTGTGCCACTATCACATGCATGTGCATGATTGTGGTCGGGACTGCAACTGCCATTGAATTGATGATTATTTCTGGTTTTACTGTCATAACATCGGGACCGTGGTGCGATGGTACTTTGAGAACGGGTTTGATTGCATTTATTGGTCCTTTACTAGAGTCTCCTGGATCTGCGGCCCTTCTAATCATCGTACATTCAACCGACAGTTCACCACAATGGTGGTATAAAGGAACCAAAGTCCTTGATAATCCTGTGGTATTACAAGAAACTACCCTTGTTCCGTTAACATTCAGGTTAGCAGCATGATTTGCCGACGAGGTATACGACATACCCGTCATTGCATGCTTTTCACCACCTTGGAATATCCATTTTACACCGGCTTGTTGATACTTCTCTAGATTACTAGCACCAACTTTCCCCGGCGAACAATCAATCACAATGTCAGCTACGCCAAGTAAGTCACTTAGACCACCATGGCACTGATAACCAGCAGCAGCAAATGCTGCAATCTTATCTGTATCATCATACGTACAGTATATTGGATAGCCTTTTCTTACCGCTAAATCACAACCAAATGCTGGCCTAGTCTTGGTTACACCAACAATCTGCATGTCATCTTGGGCATCAACAGCATCTGCGACCCTCTTACCAATCGTTCCATATCCATTTATTGCCACTCTAATCATAGTTGCTCACAAATATCTGGCATAGTAGAATATCTATTAACAAATCGTATCGACAAAATTACTTAGCAAACCAATTCTGTAGTGACCTGAAATAAGAAGAGTATATGTTCAACCTACTATGACAGCGGACTATGGCGGAAACCCTTGATGTTGTAGCGCGCTCATTCAACATCAATAACAAGCTAGGCCCGAAGCTCGAAGCCGCTGCCGAGCAAAACGCAATACTAAGAATCGGCTGGACTAATGCTGGAGACCCTGTGCCAAAAAATGGAGAACTAGGCCTCTGTCCGGCAATACCCAAAGGTGCAAAAATTAGAGCTCTGGGCAAATTGGGCTCATGGTCAGCAGCATTTGGCAAAGGCGGAATTTTCACCATTCAGGGAGATTCTGGCTCATTTCTTGGCGCAGCAAATGATGGTAACGAAATTACTTGCGAAAGAACAGCGGGTAATTATGTTGGATTTGCCATGAAAAGTGGCAAAATTTCCGTCTTGGATGGATGCGGTGACGACCTTGGTTCTTGTATGACTGGTGGTATGATTGTTGTGCGAGGAAATGCAGGTACAAGGGTTGGCGGTGGAATGAGCGGCGGAACGATTGTTGTGGATGGTGACATTGGTAACGATCCCGGAGCCGGGATGACAGGCGGAAAAATTGTGATAAATGGCAGATGTCCAAATCCACCAGAAGGGGTTATTCTCAGACCAATCACTGAAGCAGAATTAAAAGAATTGAATAAATCAATTGATGACGACAACTTTCTGATACCTAGTGATTCTGTGTGTCTAGAATCGAGTCAAGATTTGAGTGATGCCGGAATTCACAAAACCGTATCCTCTGGAGACTTATCAATGATAGGGCTAGTCCCGGCAAATGAACCAAGAGTTATGTCATATGCAACCTGTGATACTGTCGCTTTGTTGGGCGAGCGATCAGAATCAAACACCCCAATTGCCCTACCCCTACCGCTAATGCCAAAACTTGATGATGGTAACATGGCA
The DNA here is from genome assembly GCA_002496955.1 of Euryarchaeota archaeon UBA128. Lineage (GTDB taxonomy): Archaea > Thermoplasmatota > Poseidoniia > Poseidoniales > Poseidoniaceae > MGIIa-L1. The sequence goes on from DALZ01000134.1 coordinate 6,348, forward strand.
GTTACCAAGAAGAACGGTATGCCGTCCAAATTAATTGAACAACAGCCATTTTTAGTTTCTCAAAACCCACGTAGTGTCGACTTTCTGTTAATCAATACAACAAATATCGTTCATTGCAGTGAGGTATTACCCCAATGCGGAGGTTTAGTTGTTGATTTGATGCAATTTCCGAGTATGTCGGCTGAAGAATTGGACGGGCTTTTAGTTGCCCTGCGTTCTATGCTATCAATAGAAAAGCCGTTTGGCTTCATGGATGGAATTGGTCGAGTTGATTCGCTGCATAAAGCATCCGCATACCACAACGCAGATTTAGCAATGTGTGTCATAGAAGATGAGTCAGGTATATCTGAATCGGCAAGTTTACCCCTCATCGGCCGTAGTAACAAAGCGAATCTTGAGAATACCTACACTGAATCTAGCATCTCAATCGGGTTTTCAGCAAATGCAGAAGACGTTGCTAAATTATGCGCGGCTGGTCTTGGATTTGTTTCATGCTCAGTTCCTGCTAATGACTATAACGACATTGCAAACTGGCTTTCAAATATTCAATCGCAGCTTTCAGCAATTCTTCGACGACTTGGTTTGGAATCAATCGATGCACTGTCTAGAGCGAATCTACGTGCCCTTGATTTTGAAACAGCGGCAGTAAGCGGACTAAGATTATCAGGATATGAGAGGCCATTACCACATTGGTTTGCCAGGTAGGTGATATGATGCCAACTATTTCTGTTGAACAGTCACTTATTAGAAAACTCCTCGCTGCGCATGGGTGTCATCATGACGCAGGAGAATTAGCCGATAAGTTGCCTCTTCTAGGAACAGATATTGACCGTTGTGACGATGAAATCCTAGATATCGAAATTTTTCCCAACCGACCAGACCTACTATCTGGCGAAACTCTCTCTCGTGCTATTAGAAATTTCATTCATCACGAAATGGCAGAACCTGAACTCCATATTACGGAAGGTGATGTAACCATGTCAGTTGACCCTAAACTTATCGATATTAGACCTGTTATACTTGGTGCGGTTGTAAGAAATGTTGACATCAGTGAATTGGGGGTTAGTCCTGACAAATTTATCAAGTCATTAATGGACCATCAAGAAAAACTCCACTTTGCTCTAGGCAGGGGTAGGAAAAAAGCCTCCATTGGTGTTCATGACTTAGCCAAAATTACCCCACCTTTTAGGGTTAAAGCCGTATCTGGCGATACAGAATTCATTCCACTTGCAATGTCGACACCAATGTCCCTGACAGAGATACTGGTAAAACATCCAAAAGGTATCGATTATGCTAATCTTCTAAAGGAGTTTTCTGAATATCCAGTAATCGTCGACGCTAATGATAACGTTTTATCGTTTCCACCTATTATTAACGGAGAGCATACCACTGTAACTGATGAGACAACAGAATTTTTCATTGATGTCACAGGTTGGGACCTGCGTAGCTGCGAAGCATCTCTGACACTAATTGCATTACAATTGCAAGAATATGGAGGAATCATTGAAACTGTTGCTGTGACAGATTGTCACGGCATGACCAAACATTACCCGCAAAAGAATGCAATAGAACACAGCCTGTCAACAGACCTTCTCAATGGTCTGCTGGGTATATCATTGACTGACAAACAAATTACCACGGCAATAAATCGAATGGGAGGGAAATTTATCGCTCGCGACAAAGGTAACTTGTTAATCGAAATGCCTCGATGGCGCTTTGACATTCTCCACCCCGTAGATTTGGTTGAGGACATAGCTATTGGCCACGGGTATGAAGACATCGGCGTTGATGTCCCTCAGTCACCGATGACTGCCCAAGCCCGTCCCGACAACAACCTATTGCGCAGAATACGCGATTCAATGCAAGGTTTGGGGATGATGCAAATTCAATCGTTGACATTGTCGAATGACCATGACCAATTTGAAGTAATGCGCTGGAAAAATGTCGGCGAAGTCACTAGGATAACCAATCCAATAACCATTGAACATACCATGCTTCGCCAACATCTAATGCCCGGGTTACTCCGGTTACTGTCAACTAATCGCCACCATGACCTGCCGCAAAGTGTTTACGAATTAGGAACAGTGGTGAGAAGCCACCAAAATCAGTCACGGTTAGCATTCTTAGTTGCAGAAAGGAGTGGCGGATTTGCTGCAGTGAGGGGGCGCATCCAAGCATTCCTGCGCGACCTTGGTGCCGATCAATATGAGATATCACCGTTACCTGATGGTGAAGGACCATGGTTGGCCGGACGAGCAGCAAAAATTGTCGTCAATGGTAATCATATTGGGTGCTTTGGTGAAATTGATCCAGTTGTCGCGGAACAATTTGAGCTGAAGGTCCCAATGAACGGTGCTGAATTCTCGCTTGGAGAACTAATGAATTCGATTTACGACCCCGTTTAACTACACAAACTATACCACTGTTTGAAATGTTAGTTGACCTGCAAACTTCATGCGCAGATTAGTATTGATTGCAATACTGCTGGTTTGTAGCATAAACCCAATTGTTGAAAATGGCTCAGCCGAGAAGCAAGGCAACCAAAGTGGCCTAGAGGTAATTGCGCAAACTGATTACATCATTCATTTGGGCGAAACGATAGAGGCTTCAATAACCGTTAGAAACCTTGAACAAGATGCAACAGAGATTGAGTTTGATTACCATTTACCTAACGAAATATCGATTGCAAATTTGCCAAATGAATTCTACCTTGAATCAAATCAAATCCGACAATTCAGATTTTATTTTACATGCAGCGAATTTGCCGACTACAAATCCGTTATAGCCAATGTGAATATCACAGAAAAATCCAACCCCGGTGTAGTTTATTCGAACGATTTCACTCTGGTCATTTCAAAGGAATCAGACCTAAGGTATGGGGTTGACGACAACTCAGAGTTTGTTGTAGACCCCGGAATAAGAACCAATTTAGCAGTCAATGTAACAAATTTCGGAATGTTCGACGACGAGGTCTCATTTTCAGTTGTTACTAATTCTAACTGGGGATGGGGGTGGGACATGGCGCTTGTAGAGGACGGTAAGGCACTAGAGAGTTTGCTTACAGGTGAATTAAAATTTATCAGAATGTGGATTGACATCCCAAAAGTAATTGATTCAAGCCCCCTGTACCTAACTGGCCCAACCTTTTCATTATTAGCAACATCAAGCCTAGATTCTAGAACTGTCAGTTGGAGTTTTTCATTACTTATGTCAGAATTTAGTAATGTAACTTTAGATAGTTCTGATGATTTTCTATCGCTTGACCCTGATTCAAATGATCGCATACCAATAACAGTCAGAAATTCTGGAAATGTAGAGAATTTATTGAGTTTAGAACTGCAGATTATCGATGACTTGGGGAACACATTATCAGAGCCATCGGAAACAGATCGCATCATCTATGACGGCTGGATTATTGCGATCTTTGGTGGTTATGAAGACGAGACAGTCCAACCAGCAGAAAGGAGAACTTTTGAAATCGGTTTTCAATCCCCGAACGAAAACTCTGGTGAGTTACGTGTGAGAGTCAAAGTCATTCCAAGTGGTGCAAATAATCGAGCCATAAATGTCGATTTGACTAGTGTAGTTTCCTTGAATCGTGAGTTAGCAACCGAATTAATATCAAGTGATTGCGAGATTCTACCGAGCCAAAGTTGCAACCCAAAGTTTCGCATATACAATAATGGTAACTTTGCCGACCAAGTCACCTTAACACCTACACGGGTACCGGAGTTTGTAAATTTGGATTTTAACCTGACATCATTAGAAATTGCAAAAAATTCTTTTGTTGACATAGACGACTTAGTAGTTACCGCCGAACAGGAAGTGGCAGCGTTTACTTTTGACCAAATTATCATTCAAATCTCACTATTAAACTCAGAGGAAGAGGCAAAAACTATTGTCATAGATGTGGTTATAGAAGCGATGAACGAATGGTCGAAGCAGGGACTAGTCACTGAAACTGACTCACTAGGAAGATTCAATATTGCTATGACTTTGAGAAACGACGGCAATGCGGAAGATGGAATAATTGTGCAGTTGCAGTGTTCCCATTACACTACCATGACCTTGATTCCACCAACTGATTCAATCACTGAAGAAGATGTTGCATTTCCTCGTTCATTTGTCATAAACGGCATTGAGTTCGGTGACAACTTTACCATAAGGGCTTGGGCAGAAATACCAAAACAACAAACGAGTAACGGAACGATGTATCTCAACATAACAATTAGGTCAAACCTCGCTCCGGATGAACCGATTTCTTTCGCTACAAGTGTTGATTATTTAGGGTCATCATGGCAGAGTAATGATGATGATTCTAGTAAGAACGATCTTGCCAAGAGTGTTGCATACGCTTTCAGTATACTTAATTCATGGAAATGGATTATAATATCAATCATGGTGTCCTGTGTTATTGTGGGTAAAGCCTATCGGGATAGAAAATATCGGTTACAAAACACAATTGATTGGCATCAAGAAGCCAATAGAACCGAGAGCAAACCTGTTGACGACTGGATGGCAAAATTTAGCCGTGAAGAGCGCCCAACAGTTGAGGATTCTGCGCCACAAATACCAGCTGAACAATTTAAACTTGGATTCAAACAAAAATCGCCAGGTGTAAAACCTGTTGCTACACCGGTTGATGAGCGATTGCGAGACGCAGCAGCATTAGTCTTAGATACTCATGACAAGACTAATGTTATAGAGGAAGCCGACACATTGCTAGAATCAATAAACGTTGATGGGATAAACTCGATACCGCAAGAAAATACCAAACTGACTAGCCAAGATTATGTCCCTAGTAGGACCAACCGGAACGACCCCCAGATGCTACTCAATAACGCTACCAAATCGGAAGACCATGTTAAAAGTGTTCCGTTACCCGATGAGCCAAATGCCGTGGATGACCTAGATTTTTGAGATAATATGTTAGTTATTGGCGTAGACGAGGCAGGTAGAGGTCCTGTGATTGGCCCTTTGGTGGTATGTAGCGTTGCCATACCATCTAAGGACGAAAAATTATTGCTCGATATGGGGGTGAAAGATTCAAAATATTTGTCAGCCAAAAAACGTCAAAACATTCATTCATGGTTCATGGAGAATTATCAGACAATGGGCTGGAATTATTCAATCACCTACGGTAAACCCGAACAAATCGATGAGGCTGTTTATCAAAATGGCCTCAATTTATTAGAGTGCCAATTGTTTGCTGAAAGCATAAACAGGTTAAACATTCAGAATAAATTACCTACATCAATCATTTGCGATGCCTGTGATGTAGATGAGGTTAGATTCACACGCAGAGTTGCGCAGTCAATAGAAAGTTGGCCGTGGAATAACTCACAAATTAACAGCTACCACAAAGCCGATGACCAATTTCTAGTTGTTGGCCTAGCTAGTATATTGGCAAAGCAAGCCAGAGATAAGGCTATTCAAGATATACAGGAAACCCTAGATTTCCCAATTGGTTCGGGATATCCCAGTGATGCAATCACTATTGCCGCTGTACATTCTATGATTGACCCAGTGCCACACGAACAGCTCCGTTGGTCTTGGTCGACTGTTGAGCGTATTTGGAAGGAAAACCACTCAACTAACGTGCCGATTAGAACCATCACTAATGGCCAACAGAAAACGCTGTTTTGACCATTCAATTGATGAAGTATCGACCATAGGGTCACTTGTTTGCCATGGATTGGTCACCGGATAAAGAAACCGAAACAATGCTGTGGCACATGGCCATCCAAAACGCAATTGAATACTCGGGAAAAGCCGTTCCCGGTTCGGTAATTGGTCGAATAATGAGTATTCGTCAAGACCTGCGTAAACATGGAAAAATACTCAGTCCACTTATCGCTCAGAAGGTTGCTCAGGCAAATACTCTGGCGGTTGAGGAAGGGTTGGAACACCTACGTCAAATTCTGGAGGAGCAAGCACCTGAGCTACTGATTGAGAGAGAAAAGCAAGCACGTCGTGTTGGATTACCAGAGTTGGTCAATGCTGAGAAAGGCAAGGTTGTGTTACGCTTCGCTCCAAACCCTAACGGACCGCTATCATTCGGTCACGCTAGAGGTCTGGTAATCAATGGAGAATATGCCAAGAATTACAATGGCGAACTAATTCTGAGATTTGATGACACCGATACTACAGTTAAACCACCATTGATTGAAGCATACGATAACATTCAGGATGAGGCTGAGTGGATTCTGGGCTATAAACCACATCGAATAGTGATAGCAAGTGATAGGATTGGCATTTACTATGAACATGTTGAATTGATGCTTGATGGTGAATTCGGTTATGTGTGCACATGCAGCGCTGAGCAGTTTAGGGAGTATCGAATCAATAAATCGAATTGCCCATGCAGAACTAATAATAAATTGAAAAATCAAAGTCTATGGACAAAAATGCTCGACGGAGGTTTTAGACCAGGGGAAGCAGTCGTTCGGGTCAAAACCGACATGAGTCTGAAAAATCCTGCTCTCCGAGATTGGCCGGCCTTAAGGATACAAGATACTGTGAAAAATCCTCATCCCCGACCAGAGGTTGGCTCTAAGTATAGGGTTTGGCCGTTGCTTGATTTCCAGAGCGCTGTTGAGGATCATCTGCAAGGGGTAACCCACATCATCAGAGGTAAGGACCTGATGGACTCAACCCGAAAACAAACGCTATTGTACGCACATTTTGGTTGGCAATATCCCGAAACCATGTATTGGGGAAGAGTCAAAGTTCACGAATGGGGAGGTTTCTCAACATCGCAAATGCGTAAAGAAATCGAATCTGGCAGATATACTGGTTGGTCAGACCCTCGGCTGCCAACAATTGCTGGACTAAGCGGTCGTGGTATTCAAGCGGACGCACTGAGGAATTTTTGGCTAGAACTAGGCATCACACAAAAGGACATTGCTGTGCCACTAGCCTCATTGTACTCACACAACATCAAAACTATTGATGACGATGCACCACGAATAGCCTTTGTAAGGAATCCAGTTGCCATAAGTTTGGTTGGTATCGAAATGGATGAAATTAACATCCCCACTCATCCAAACAATCTTACTTTGGGCCACAGGACTATCAATTTAGCTGAATCATTGGTCTATGTCGAAGAAAGCGATTTAGCCACCAATAAACTACGCTTGAAGGAATTTGGTGATTTTGATCTCGATGGACATCAGGCTAAATTCATTGCCTCAGAGCGAACTGACAACAGGAAAATTGTTCATTGGGTTTCGGAGGAAAGTTCGACAGAAGCGAGTATATTGATGGTCATAAATGATGAACTAACCTATACCGCCGGTAGATTGGAACTGCACAACTTGATGCCTAATACTCCTGTTCAATTGGAAAGAATTGGCTATGGGATTATAACAGAAGATAATCAAGTAAAATTTACTCATAATTAGTAAGTATCAAATCTTTCACCATCTAGGGTCATCTGATGCCAACCGAAGGCAAGACTGTTGCAGAATTAGACCTTGATGATGAGCACATAACTGCTGGTATAGAAGATACCTTACAAGAAGCTGCAAGAAGATTGCTCTCAGTCCCAGGTGGAATTTTAATCGTTTTATCTGACGATGCTAAAGTTAGAGGAGTGATTGGCTACAAGCAGCTGCTGATGGCCATTGACAAAGAAATAGATACAAAGTCAGCGAAATGTGGTGAATATATGGAAATGGATTTTTTGGAAATACGGTTAACCGATGACATATCCGACGTATTAGAAAAAATTAGACAACGTTCACCACAAGCAGTTGTTGCTGTAGATAATAATGGTGATTTCAGTGGTTATTTCTCTCCGTCGGATTATCAACAGAGCAGGAAGATTGTCCGCTCTCTAAAAAATCTTAAATTATAATCAACCAACGATTTTTATGGTTTTTCCGCAACCTGAACATGCAACTTTCAATGGCCTCTCATCACTGAGAATAGGAATTTTAGTTTGACAGGATGGACAGTTTACTGATGGAATACTAACCTCAAGAGTTGATTGAGGACTACCATCAACTTGCGGCTTTTCAGATTTTTTCGCTCGGCGAGGGCTTACCAAGCCAGTTACTATCCACAGCAGTGTGGCGCCACCAGAACCAGCGAAAACAAATATTGGTGGGTAAGAAAATAAGTAGATTAATGCCACAATGGGCAATAATACCAATTCTAGCCACAGAAATCTTCGGTGTTTGTTTTTGGTAATTGAGAATGCACTAAACAGGCCAAACAGAACTATTATTGAGGTAATAATTGTTAATGGCATTGGAGCAAACAGAAGGTTGTCATTTGGTTGAATTAATATCGTATAAACCTCGTCTAAACCTGTAGAAGCTGCCTCAATGCTAATGGTTTCCCCCCATGGATATCTGGAGTGTGAAAAAGATAAGTAATCCGATTCTAACATTTCTGAACTACCAAATGAGGTCAATACGGAGGATTTTGCTTCAACAGTTATCGAATAATCTTGCCACAGGGGTGTAGTTTGAGTGAGGGTGAAACTTCTCAATAACTCGAACTGTTGCCCGCTAGTAAGTGTTTGAAGTGTTGAAAAAGTCAGCGTAAGCGGATGATTTACAACCCTATTCTCACCTAACAAGTCTACTGATATAGAGATTGTATCAAATTCTGCTGAGTCACCAATCAGTTCATTGCTTAGCAATTGCATGCCGTTCACATCGCTCATGTAAGTCCTGTAACGGGTTTTCATTTCTCTCTCAAACTGCTCTTTTTCGACATTTTCTATATTTCTACTTTCACGATCATCACTACTAACACCACCGGGGCTCCAACCAAACAGTACCGAGTTTGTAGATAAATCGGTATCACCAATATGGTCCATCCCCCACCGCATCCAAAATGCCATTTCCCCGTCTATTTCCAGAATCGTGGTTTTTGCCATTTTTAGTTCACCATCGTCACTTGATAAATCTATCAACTGCGTAATAGCCAACGGGCTACCTTCGCCGCTAGTGCGTAATGGTTCATCTGCTGGGTAGAATGTTCCGGTGCCGCCTCCAGTGTCGGTGACTTCAATGGTGAATTGAGTTGAACCTTCTATAACCGGCCCGTTAGATTGAAAATTGAGTCTTATTGAAACCTGAATATTGTTTAAACCGCTTGCAGCATCAACCCATGTCCAAGTAACCACAATAGAATCACCTCTTGAAGTTTCTATTGGGTCTCCGGTGATTTTTATGCCATCAACAAACATCTCTATTGATTCGGAATATGCTAGGGCATCAATTCCAAAGGGAGAATCTATGACTGCTGAAAGGTAAATATCACCACCCTCTACCTGAGGGTTGTCAATTGACAACTCCATCAGCGGTATTTCTGCTGACATGCTGGAGGGATATTCGGTGGACCCCCAAAGAAATTCAAGCTTTGCATCGCCACCAGGGACTGTGAATACGACCGAACGAGCACTGAGTTCCAACTCAATTTCACTCGAGGCTGAGACAGACATTTGTTCGACTGGAATCGCAAATTCAATTTGCCCTTCGCCTTGACCTAATACTGACGATTCTAAGTTGGTAGAATCAGAGAAAATTTGTGAGCCAATTTTAACACTTGCAGTAGCATTAATCTGAGCACCTCCCGCATCACTGACACGATAATTTATCACCAAATTCCAGGTTGATTCTGGAATTGAACCAGGCCAAACTCGGCCAAAACTCCAAGTCCCGACCGTCTCTTGGGAAGTTATTGAATTGGTTATTTCTGCATTATCTCCATCATCATCAAGTAATTGAGAAAAAGGCGTTAGTTGACCTGTTGAACTACCTGTCATGTAAAGTTCGACGTTGTGCGCATCATCGCAACATACCACAGCGGTTTGAGCATTAGCAGAAGCGATTATACCCGATGCGAATGGTATAGACACCATCACAAAAATAAGCACAAAGTGGACAAAGCGCCCTGAGTATCTACCCAACACAGACCGACCAGTAACTTCTGCCTCATAATTTACTCTGTTGAGTGTGAGAATCGAGGCTGCTTTGTAGATAGATAAGAAAAATCACAGCGCTTTTTCCAATAGAGTTCCTAGTTCCTTCTCAAATAACGACACAAGGGCTTCACCTACTTCCCCCTGAAGGTCCTCAGGTAGTAACCTTAGACCAAGGCGGGTTGCTGCGCGAGTGGCTTTTAATTCGGCATAAATTGAACGTGCTTTTGATTGAAAATAATATGATACAGCTTCCTTAATTTCAGCCTTTAATTCAGGGTCTGCTTCAACTTTGTTACGGATGTGTGACTTCAGTTCATCCTTGACCAAATCTCTAAACGCTTCGATAACTAAATCTTCAGTAGACATCAAATCCTTGATTTGGTCTTTGATACTCCCCGTTAGCAAACGCTCTATGGCCATGGGTAGGCGAGTTAGCACTATGGTTTGAACTCATCGTCTATGACTAACAGAACTTACCAGTGGAAATCAGACTGTTTAGAACCTCTCTTGCATGATCTTTGCGCGCCTTTTCCTCTGACGGCCATTCACTCTTTGCAATGTGTATCTGGCTGTGTAAATCAAGGGGTTCATCGCCTATGAGTATTCTGAACCAGAGTAGTTCTTCCAGCCTTGGCGTCGAGAGATTTTTGGCTGATAGAGTCGGCAGTGATAATTCACTCATGGCCTGTTTCCTTTGTTCAAAATCCATTTTCCCCCACCTTTTAATGAGACGTTTCAATATAGACTCCGGGAAATCCTGTATCATAGAAGTTATTGGGGATTCTACTTCAGGAAGCGGAACTAATCGTATTGAACCCTCGTCTTGAAGCAGGTCGCGCAATTTTGTATAGACTGGATCGTATGAATGATCGAGTGATGTTCTAAGCCATTGGCCAGAACCTGAAATTGACCTAAGCCTTCGGACCCTAGTTCCATTTGGTGCAATAAGCGCAGCTATCGCAGCAGATTGAATAACGACATCTAAAGCACCGTTATGCTGTTTGTCCGAATTTGGGTGGGTTACTGATATACTAAGAGGGACTATCCTTAGGCGCCCTTGGTCATCAACCTCACTGTGACTCCAAGTATCTTCATATTGTTCAATACTAATTACTAGTTGAGCAGTGGAATTGAACGAGTAATCTTGGCCCTTTGGCTGATCTTGGGTTGAGTTGAGGACTTTCCTGCTATATGGTATCTTAGCATCCATCATGGCAGACTCTAGAAATGCTAACGATACAATGCTGTCTAAATCGGCAGTGGCAAATATTGCTATACTGCCAGCACTTCTTATTTGTTCAACAACCATTATGATTCGGTCTTTAGCATCCCGGAATAGTTCATTTTCTGTGAGGTCTTGCATAGTCATCCAACAACCAATTATGTAGCTGTTTTACGAAAGTGCCAATTACTCAACCATAAGTCTTAGTTCGTCTCGCTTATATCGCCAGTCCATCGGTAGTTTTCCTTCAGAAATGTAGTAACTAGCTAATTTTCTAATCTTTGCTTCGGTTATTTCTAGCGACCGCTTGTTGTGAAGGTCTTTGTGATTGCCACCACCCAAGTGCTCAATGATTCTAACAGCCTGTCTCATCAAGTTCATCATGTCCTCTGGGTATGAACCGCCAATGTCATGTTCTGCAAGAATTGCACCAATTCGCTTTCCAGTAACAAGTCTTACGTCTGGGACTGCGTGTTGATCTCGCATGATTGTCCCGATGACAGCAGTTGTGTGGCCAGCCTTGCCAAGCTCTACGACAATTTTTGTTACCTCAGCCGCATCAGTATTTGACCACTCTGGAGCCTCGGTTACATACGGCTTTGACGAGCCACTTTTGCCTCTTCTTGACTTATACATACGTGCCATGATAATCACTCAAGCACCCTTGCGACTTGCCTCTCATTATTAACCACTCCGCATATGTTGTCTGGAATATGTTAGCTACAACCGCTGATGCCCTTTTGCTATCATCCCCGGAGTTGTCGACCACTCCCAGCCGGATGCAGTAGCCCTCGCCAAACCAACAGGTGTGGAATTTTGCATCACTAACAAATCGTCACCTGACTGGATGCCATCATCATAACTATCTACAATATTGGAAAAAATATCGCCTTTCCAAATAACTTCGGGGTTCAAATTAATTTTCTTCAGCGACGAATGTCGTGATATTATTGGAATTGAGGCTTTTGCCAGAGAAAATCCACGCCGGTCATTTGACCATAACGCAATTTGCTTGCCATCAACCTCAATTCGCCAAAAAGGAGGCTTGCCTCGTATTTTTACGCCTTCAAGCCACAAATCGTTTTCCATTTTGTAACGCGCAATACTGCTAAAGTTATCGAGCAGTATTTTGTGATGTTTACGATTCCTAATTTTGTTATTCATTGATACTTCAGCAACTACCTGACTTAATTTGGCCAGTGCTTCTTTTGAGGTCGCAGGCAATCCTTGTCGAGTAGCAAAATAATCCACCCCATCTAAATCAAAGTCCATTGATGAATGATTGATAACAGTGTGGTAGTTATACCGATTAATTAATGATAATAGCATTTGCTTGGTCCTTTCGATTTCATTGAGACTCCAATCACCAGTCACTGGGATGTCATAGTGTGATGCAGGCCAAGTCTCTTCCAAATCTCGGGGAACTAAACCAAGAGGCGATGTAACCATCACTTCGTGGAAAGCGCTGTTACCGATAGCATCTAGGAACTTCCTATGTGAATTGGACATGCGATATGGTTTCCGAGCAGAGCATGGCAGAAGAATCAATACCTCATCAAGTCCATGCGGTGGCTGATAGTTCTGGTTCATGAAGTCAACCCACTTGGTTATGATTGGGTTATTTAGCGAATCGTGAGAGTTACAATGCAGTATAGTGCCTTTAGGAACATGTGTGATACCAACATCGGGGTTTTCTCGAGTTATCTTGTCATGATACCTTAGATGTTCAACAAGATTTGGACTATTCAATGATTGTTGTTCGACTAATGCTCTCAGTGTGCCGTTTGATAACCGTGATTTTACCTCTGCAATGGCCGACCGCCATTGCTCAATTTGTGCTTCTATTGTGGACTCTTCGCCATCTACCTCAGCGACTATTTCGCGTGGACCATAGCATGTCAATAAGATGTTTGATGCTGCACACATGCGTGAACGTGACAAGTCGAAAATATCAACGCCAAACCATGTTAATACAGCAATATTATCTGGGCCACCTAAACCTGGAGTCCAGACAAGTGCGCCGGGGAATTGCGACTTAATAGCCATCAGAGCATCTACCAGTTTTCTCTGCTGACTAGCCAGTTGAACCGCATCAACGAGTACTACAATGCTTGGTTGTGTGTCTAAGTTTAACAGAGAAGAATCATGGTTTAGTCGCTGCCATGAGATCGGTAGTAATCCCCCCTTGCCAGCTGCTTCGCCTGCATCCGCCTCATCGAGGGAGGGAGGCAAAACATGGCCAACCGTTGTAATGTAATTTGGACTGTTGCGGTCAAATTTAGGTGGCGACAAGGGTAGGTTGGAATTTACTGACAAGGTCTGAGGTATTTCATCATCGGTAATAGCGCTAAACGGAGCTAATTTCTCACCTATCTCCACATCATCCTCTAGACGTATCAGACAAGGTGTTCTAGCGCTGGGTGATTTCCTGTCCCCCAATGCCCAGCTTCGAGCAAACATGTAACGGTGAGCAACTGTTCTGCCCAACTCATTCGCCATAGATGATGCTGATACTATTCGTACAAGAATAATTCCTT
>DALZ01000100.1 GCA_002496955.1 Euryarchaeota archaeon UBA128
GTGTTGCGGCCGGCAAATGCTGGGCCAAGCCCGTAACCCTTGATGGTTCGAATGATGACTACGGTTGGCTGTCCTTTGTGGGCCACTGCTTGTGAATATGCGGCGTGAAGTTTGACAAAATCGTGACCACCAACATCCTCGCAAAGGGCTTCTAAAGCCTCGTCAGAAAGATGGCTAACCAAAGCAGTTAATTCGGCAGTGTTGAACAAATCTTTGCGAATTGTCGCACCATCAGCCGTCATGATACGCTGCTCATCACCGTCCACAAGTGATTCTAGACGAGCGACAAGGGCACCGCTGGTATCTCTGGCAAATAGGTCATCCCAACTGCTGCCCCACAACACTTTGATGACGTTCCAACCGGAGCCCCGGAATCTGCCCTCCAATTCTTGAACAATTTTCGAATTTCCCCTTACCGGGCCGTCCAGTCGTTGCAGATTGCAATTCATGGTCATGATGATATTATCCAAGCCTTCTCGAGCTGCGAGTGACAACTGGGATAGCGACTCTGGTTCGTCTGATTCGCCATCGCCCATGGTATACCATACTCTAGAAGCAGTAGTATTACACAACCCTCTCGATTCGAGATACTTGTTGAATCTAGCCTGATGAATCGCGGTCATTCCGCCAAGCCCCATACTCACACTTGGGAATTCCCAGAAGTTCGGCATGAGTCTTGGATGGGGGTATGAAGACAAGCCGTTGCCACCAACCTCCTGCCTAAATAATTCAATATTCTCCTCGGTAAGTCTACCCTCTAGCCAAGCACGAGCGTAAATTCCTGGCGAAGCATGGCCCTGCCAGTAAAGGTGGTCGCCAGAACCATCGCCGTCTTTACCGCGGAAAAAGTGGTTGAAGCCCATTTCCCAGGCATGGGATGCTGACGCGTAAGTCGAGATGTGACCGCCAATACCGTCAAAATACTTGTTAGCACGGGTAACCATCATCATAGCATTCCATCGAATGATATCATGCAGTCGCTGCTCAAGAGCCAAATCTCCGGGATAAGCCCCCTGTGCTGATGGTGAAATACTGTTGATATATGGCGTGTGGATAAGGTCGATATCAACCCCGGACTCACGGGCAGCTCGAACCGTTGCGAGGAGTAGTCGGCGCGCTTCTTCATTGCCAATCTGGTTTCTGACCGCCAAAATCGAGTCAATCCATTCCTGTGTTGCTACAGGGTCAGGATCTGGAAGATTAAGCGCAGATTCGAATCCCAATTCGATTCCCTCCGTGTGGACCCTAATGCAGTCGGCTTTCAAACCCTTCTAAATTTACCATTTTGTCCAATATCGGGCAAAATCCGCCATTTTATGCGTTTTTAGCCTAAAAATCGTGTTACTGCAAAGTGACAATTAGTTTTTTTCAAGGGCGTAGTAGGGGCAAGACATAAAGACCGTTTCAACAGCGCCCAACTTATGTCCGTAGAAGCAATGGTACAAGCAATGATTGATGATTTAACTGCCGTCCTTGGTGATGCTGCAAAGCATGACAAGGGCAACTCCGCTGCCGGAACCAGGGTGAGAAAAGCTATGCAAGCGTGCAAGGCTGCTGCCCAAGATGTCCGTGTTAAAGTGCAAAACGACAAGAACGCTTGAAGTTACATCCGCGTCAACACGCGCCATTCCCCACCACCGTTGAGAAAATCGACCTCACCGTCTGACTTAACAAGCCACCCCGTGGGTGTCAATGTTACATCCGGCGAAGTAACCAGCGTATTCACCTGCGACAGTGAAGAGCCTAACTCGGACTCCCACTGAGAGTCCATGGAACGCCAGTGACCGGTGATTTGCTTGTCTCCAGCATCCAAAGGTGCGTAAAAAGTGTAGAGCCAGTGCATTGCGAGAGTATCATCGGCAACGAAGAGGAAATGCTCTCCATCACTCAATTCCATCGCTTCAGCAGCCTCATCAGTCCACATAGTTTGTCCGTGAACTGACGCTAGTAGGGAAAGCGGTAACAAAATAAGTAGAGTAATACCCATTACTCTCAGTTTAGTACCGGCGGAGTCGTAGGTGGGAATTTCAGTGTGCTTAGCGAGATGCTTCAGTAAGAGGACAAATGGTACGAACAGCATGCTGATATATCGGCCATTATTACCCATTGTCCAAATTACACCAGGCCATTCTGCGCCCCATATATCTGCCTCATAAGTCCAGAGTGCTGCGACATAGAGGATAATTGCCGACAAAATTCCAGCAATATATCCGGTCATTATTGCAATGTCTGAATTCTCGATTGAGACGATGGCGGACAGCATTGGTTTAACAAACGGCCAAGCCACCATACCGAACAGAGTATACAATATTACCACATCAAATAATGAAAAGGCCAAAGCGGTCAGGTAGCGAATAGGATTGTCGGCAATTATTGCTAGCGTACTGTTATATCCAAGTATGCCAAGTATTACCATAGCGACTAAGACAATCGTAGATACTGCACTGCCCACTACATGAGGTTTAGACATCCAGCGGGTTTTTTCACTACCACGAGCCGATATTCGCTGCCATACAGTAGTCAACAAAGCCAATACTAAACCACTGACAATGACCGCCCCAGGGGTGACAAATCCCTTTGCATAGGGCATTAGCATGAATATTATACCTCCCGCAATATTCTGTAATGTTCTATGCTTAACTGTAATAATACCAGTAAGTAAAATAAATGACAGCGCACAAAAAATCGCTAAGTATACTTCTTCATAACCGCGACCAACAGAAAAGATCAATGCTGGAGATAGCGATAGAATGGCTGCTGAGTGAATTCCTGTCCACCGCAGTAGACAAGCGATGAGTCCGAAGAATGCTACCAGAGCGGTGAGTTTGATGCCCACTTCAGAAAGCCCATACAGCGGCAAGACGGTCCGCTGACCGCCATCACTTGGGTCGCTTGCGCCAATCGTATCTGGCCGCAAATCCCCCCATGGTAGTGCCCCGTTTTCATCAATCGCCATCTTCACCTGTGTGTCTAAGCCTAAATCGCTGGTAAAGCAAACAAGTATGTTGAGCAAAATACCGAGAATAAGGAGACCTTGCCAAAGACGTGTATCTTCGAAATTCAATCGCTCCATAGGTAAGGGTTCGGGGCGAGAGGTTCAACTCTTTCGGACACTTCGGGGGTTTATGAGCGGAATTCTGGATGGTGTTAGAGTCGTCGACATCTCACGTGTATTGGCTGGACCTTATGCAACACAAATGTTAGCAGACCTTGGTGCTGAGGTAATCAAAATCGAGGCCCCTTGGGGTGATGATACTCGTCGCTGGGGGCCACCTTTCACTGCTGGTTTCGATGGTAAACAAGTTGCCGCGTATTTTCTATCATGTAATCGCCGTAAAGAAATCATATCGATTGACATGAAACGGAACGCCGAGGAAGTGAGAAAACTCATTGATACCGCCGATGTCGTTGTTGAAAACTTCCGTCCCGGTACGCTCCAACGCCTAATTGGCTCGCTGCCTGATGATGTAATCTTGTGCTCGATTTCTGCTTATGGACAGGACGGGCCCCGACGCGATGAGCCTGGGTACGACATTGCCCTACAGGCTCGCAGCGGT
>DALZ01000039.1 GCA_002496955.1 Euryarchaeota archaeon UBA128
ACACTACGCTATGGAGACGAGATGTCATACACAATATCCGATGGAAATTTTATGGCTAGTGAGGGATTTCTAGATTTGGTTCTCGATCAATTTGAGACCGAAGATGACATATGTAAACTTCGATTAATTTTTGACGGGAGCGGCGGAGTTTCGATAACCGACGGCGGTGATGCGGAACTGGTATCGCAAACCTCACTCGACCGCAAAGGTGCTGTCCAAGCCAAGGGAGGCCAAGGAATGAACTGGCTAACGGTTGAATCGGTATCTGAATATGACCTCAGTGATTTTACCATCCAACGACATCTACGCTCCAGCATTCCTGGCTCAAGTGCTTGCTCAGATTTCCCAGCAAGCGTCAGCGGCAGAGCAGATTTAACCTCGACTCAATGGACTGAACTGAGGGATAGAGCATCCATCGGGACTGCAGTAGACTGGAACTTATACGTTGAGGACACCTACAAAGGTAACTTGATGACCTTTGGTGTAGGGGGCATCCTCGGTGATTTAGATACCCTATCTCCTGGCTTCTCAATGCTATTACAGCCAGTTGAGTTGCAAGAATTATTGGCCAACGATTACATTGACGACGGAGCTTCAGGCTCAAGACTGGGGTGGGACTGGCGAGTATTAGGCACTGAGACTCTGGGCAGCACCGACATGTGGAAGATAGTGGCGACCAATCAAGATATTCAAGAACTCTGTCTAGGTTCTGCTAGTATGACATTATTGGTCGAGGAAGGTAATCCCTGGGCTACTAAACAAACTGTCAATGTAGTAATCTCCGGCAGTGACAGCAATCGCCAAGGCTGCTCAACTACCACGAAATTACTGGGTGATTATGTCTTACCGGAAGGAGAATTGACCATGAGCCATACTTTCCAGAAATCTACTCTTAAACGGGGCACTAAAGGCTTAGAATTCGGACTTTCGTATGATGCTAGGCCACAAGCAAATGAACTCTCCCCGAGCGATAGTGAGCTGAATGACTGGGGTCCAAATGGACAACACATGCCTGACGAATCAACAGTGAGAACGCACAACTTAGAACAAGCACTTGAGTGTCTTGACTTCCTACAATCCTCAGCCTCTGGAGCAGTTGCTGCCCTAGATGACGGTGGCTATGTTTGGCGAGCAGTCAACCAAAATTACGGCACTAACACGCAGTGGAACATCTCTTGGATCGCTAGTGATGATATTGCTGGGTGGGTTACTTTCAACATCACGGGTCCTGCCAACCAGGATAACTGTATATTTGACAAGAAAGGCAGTTATGATGAAGCTGTGTCTTATAATCGAGATTTCATACCCAAGACTCTCAATATGACCACCATTGAACAATCTCTGTTAGATGCATCTCGATTCCCCAACCTCTCGTCCAATGAAGGACTCTTTACTAGCACAGGTGGATATCATTCAGATACGCGAATCGGATATCTGGTGGTCGTACCTGGCAGCGGAATCAACACGATTTTGACAAATATTGGTGACGCGACTGACGGTGCTTGTACAGTTGATGTTTCGCGCAGTTGGAGCGATGCTGGCTGGGATAAGCAATTTAATCTGATTGCTGATGCTACAGATGGCAGAATTATCGGCTGGAATTATGTAATGAACACTTGATTACTTCCATTTTCCATCAAAATTTGTCAGGTCTGGTGCCCCTTGAACACCAGAATATTTCGGTTGCTCAGTTTCGTATCGATTATGCATGGATTGCTGTCCAAAGGATTGTGGCGACGGTGGCTTAGATGGTAGATTACTTGTGCGGCCTTGTCTGAATCTGATAACCAGTAATAGAGCAACTAGGGCGGATAGCATAGCTATAATCACAGTCATCACATTATCACCTAGCGTGTCAATAATTCGTGATACTGTTGTAGGATTTTCCGAATCTATCGGCTCAGGCGGATGCCAAACAAAGTAGGAAATATTCCACGAATACTCAACTGAGCCATACTCGTCAATCGCTACGGCTCTGATATTATACGGCCCCATGGTTCCATTTCCAGCACACAGGATTCCACCAAAGCCAAACTCAGTAATCGTGCAATTGAAAGGACCTTCATCAAAGGTTTTGTTGGTTGACAACAGGGTTGAATTTCGATACCAGTAGAATTCTAAGCCGATGTTTTCGCTTACCTCCTCAGATAAGTCCACTGCCATGCTAAGCGACAGAGTATCCTCGGTTGCATTAATCGTTGAGTTGGTTAATGAGGTAAATGCAACAAAGTCATACCTATTGACTCCGTCATCGATTAAATCATTACAATTGTCATCAATCCCGTTCCATCTTTCGATTGCATTGGGGTTAATTTCCGCATCAGTATCATCACATTCCTCAAACCAGCGGAAGCCGTCTCCGTCTTCGTCTAAGTCAGGAACTCGCGGATTGGTATTGGTTTCCAGCACTTCAACGCCATCACTTAATCCATCCCCGTCGGTGTCAAATACGGTCGGTTCACTACCAATAGTCATTACTTCATAGCCATCTTCCAGTCCATCATCATCTGTATCATTGTCTAGAGGGTCGGTATTCATGGTGTAGAATTCGACTAAATCTGGTAACTGGTCATTATCACGATCTAAACCAGTAAAATCTTCGTCGATGAGTTCATCACAGTCATTGTCAACAGCATCGAGTAATTCCACAGCATTTGGATTAATCTGGTCGTTAGTATCGTTACAATCTTGGAACCAATAGAAACCGTCTAAATCAGTATCATTGTCGTAAAAAAGTGGGTTCGATTGATACTCTAGGATTTCCTCACCATCATCTAACATATCCCCATCGGTGTCCTGCAAATTGTAGTCCGTGCCGTAAATATGGAACTCAGCATAGTCACTCAATTCATCAGCATCACTATCGGTTTGGTTGAAACCTTCATCCCACAAGCCGTCACAGTCATCATCTACATAATTGAGAAGTTCTTGAGCACCAGGGTAGATTTGGTCATTGGTATCATTACAATCTTGGAACCAGTAAAAACTGTCTAAATCAGCGTCAGGATCGGCGATTAAAGGATTAGTATAGTGGATGTCAACTTCAGCCCCGTCTAACAAACCATCATCGTCGGTATCATCATCCAAGGGGTCTGTATTGTTAACTAAAATTTCTCGACCATCATCTAAACCATCGTTGTCCGAATCAACCGAGAGTGGGTCAGTACCCCAAGTGTTAATCTCGTCTCCGTCGTTAATCTGATCATCGTCTGTGTCAATGTCATCAGGGTCAGTATTGTATATGGTTTCCTCGTCATAGTTGGTCAGTCCATCTCCATCGCGATCGGTGTTTATCTCAGTGCCGTAGATGTTTAATTCCCAATCTAAGAATGTGCCAGAGTCACCATTGCCCTGATCTTCGATTGACAGAGTCCATTCTCCGTAACTATCCTCGTCCCAGTGATGAACAGAGGTGAACATCCAATTATTCCAATCGTTGCCGCTATCTTCGTGTTTTTCTGACAGGACGCTCTGTGTGCCGGCTGGACTTGTAAGAATGATTTCTAAATCTCCTCGGTAAGAATGGTCGATATCAACTATTACCTCGACATGCTCCACCCTGATAGATTCTGGGACCTGCGTGGATTCGGTGATGCCCGGTGCTGAATTATCCGGTATTTGGCGATCTGGTATATCGATTAATCCCGATTGGTAATTGATTTCTGGCCCGACGTTAGTCCATGTCTCTGCTACGGCCACCGCGGCATTTGCATCGATAACTCCAAATCCATACTTGTGGCTTACATCATGGCCTGCACCGTTGGTGTTCCATGAACTATCACTGGCATCATTGACTCTAGAACTGTGGACTATGATGTGTTCTACATCGCGATAGGTCGCGCTAGGGTTTGCTTCGAGAATAAGAGCAACCACTCCAGATACTAGTGGCGTTGCTGAGGATGTGCCACCAAAGTTGTTGTTATAGTCGCCACCGTTATAGCCGCCACCGCCTTCATTGTCGGTGGTGGTGATACCCTCTCCATCACCATCCGAGGGTGCTGCGACCAGTATGTTGGCTCCGGGTTCAGCATACCAAGATTGCCTGCCGTAATGTGTCACTGCAGTAACGGCAATCGTGTGGCGACTGTTTGCATAACCATCGTAGTTTGAATTGTCATCATCATCAAGACCGTTACCTGCTGCCCAAGTAATTATGTTACCGAGACCTCCTCTGCCCTGTGCTACATCATTTTCAAATGCAGCTAACATCAAAGGTCCAGGAGCTTCAACAGTCCTACCGTTATCACTTGGTCCCCATGAGTTTGAGTAGATATCAATATTCTGATTTTCATGTGATAAGGTGTTGCCTTCTCTAACATCGGTCGTGCTGCATGCGATCAGTAACAGGCCCGCCAGACCGGCTCTTGGTGCTGCGCCCGAAACACCGATTGTGTTGTTGCCAACCGCAGCAGCTACCCCGGCGGCGGAGGTTCCATGTCCGTCATAGTAACTTGGGCTTGGGTCCCCGTCATTATCGCAGTAATCATAGTCTAGTGTATCCTCGTAGTAATTATCTAAATCATCATGATTCCAGTCTACACCATCGTCAACAATGCCGATTACCACGCCATTGCCACGGTAATCATCCCAAGCGGTGGTAATATTGGCATCTTCGCCAGCGTTTCCACCAGTCTGTCCAGTGTTCTGTAGGTGCCACTGATCATCAAAATTAGCATCATTGGGAATCCATTTTTTAGCCATGGTTTTCTCAATCAGGGGATATGCCACCTCTATTTTTCCTTCATATTGCATTCTAGCAAAGTCGCTAGCGCCGCTGTCAAAATCGGCTGGTATGATGTAGGCATTGAGCAGGTTTGGGGCTGGCTCGCCCAATTCAAAGGGACTCACTACTACCCAGTTTTCAACTGAATCTCTATCTTCTTGTGAGTATTGTTGAACATCGCTTAATCGAGCGAATGCGGCTCTTATTGCTGGTGAGTATTGGTAGGTGATCGGGGCCTCATCAGGATTGTCTGGCAGTATTGCTCCAACGCCGTCGGTAAAACTGGGACCAGTATTGGCGGACACCATAGGTGCTAGCAAGGTAGTAAGTAGGATAACAACAATACCTCTTGCAGCCATGATTTAACCTCTGGTCGGGTGTCTATTATCAGTATTGGTTCACTGATTATCAACCTATCATGATAAACATGGCTTAAACAATTGTTTCAAATTTAAACATCAATATCCGCAGAGAACGCCATCATTGCATCATCCTCAACAGCGATAAGAGTGGTAATTTTGTGTTCCGATGTGAGATTATCTGGTGCCTTGGCAATCTTTACTCGCGTGTCTTTTATCGTGATGTTCTGACCTGCGGATACTTGGTAGTCGCTATCTGGCAGCCAAAATGCAATAACGCCCAAATTAGAGTGCTGTGCAACAATCAGGCTTTCATTTGGATTCATTGATATTTGTCGCAAGACGGGAATTCTATCACCGCTTGAAAACACGGATTCGGCATCAATCCATTCACCAGTAACCTCAATCGGTTGTGACATCAATTCAACTTGTTGTTCAATTTGGGTGAGGGTTTCGGTAAACTCCTCAGAATTATGTGTCAAAGTGTTAAGGTTGTCCAGATATTTGCGCAATCCTTCATACTGCGCCGAATCGCTTTCAGTTAGGGCATTGTTTGCTAGAACTAAATATTCGGCCAATTTCTCCGTCAAGGTGGTATCATTAGTTTCGATTGCACACTCAATTGCTTCATCCAGAACTTCGATTGCCAAACCTGCCTCATCCATTGCCATCAGGGTCTTACCCAGTGATAACAAATCATTACCTGCCTTGTTTAGGTCGTGAGCTACTAGAACTTGCGCGCCCTGAAGATGCTTATTGGCGCTAGCGTCGTCACCACTCAAAAATCTCGCCATTCCAGCACAGACCACGTAGCTTAGCCGGGCGCTTTTGGCCGCTTGTGACTGACGGTCAGCAATCTCAAACAGATCCGCTGCCCGTTCCCATTTATTTCTGACCAAGGCAAGCAACCCTAACTGATTGGTAGCCAGCATCTCTGCTCCAACATCATCGACTAATGTTGCATGGTGCAAGGCTCTAGACAGGTGAAGTCTGGCGTTCATCATGTCGCCATTCATGCGAGCTAACATGCCTAAACATGATTCCATTCGATAGATGTGTCCTGCCATAGCTCGATGGGCAATCTCCGCCATTTCTTCGCCCATAGGGGCCAAGCCGATGCCCACCCGTTCCATGACCGAACTAATCTTTTCTATTCCTTCGGCGTATTTATCCTCAACGACTACTGCACCTGCGTCAGAAAACTGGTCAAGCAGCGAATCTAGCTCTTTTATTGGCTCGCAGATGGTTGGTAAACTACCAAGTTCTTCCATGTGCGATTTTTTTGGCTCACCGCCGAGGAGGAATTTCCGTAGGGCGCGTATTAATTTTTGCTCCGAGCTTTTATTCACATCGGGTGAAGCGGCTTTACTCTGTGGCTTACTCTCGATAAGCGAATCTACCATCCATGTCAACTTCGCTTGAATGTCATACTCATTCACGCGACTGATTGCATAGCGCATTTCAGCCGCCCTAGTTCGTCTCGATAAACTGCGAAACCTCGATTTGCAAGCCTTTGGTCCGCTATCAGCCAAACGCTGTAGAAATGTCGACGGTGGGCAGGTAGTAAAACCAAGGCTGACTTTTTGACTGGTTGTAGTCATCTTGAAATCATCAGTCACCAAGGTAACATCACGGCCTTCACGTGATAGTTTACTGGCTAGTACCATCAATGATAAATCGACATCTTGTGGTGCTGCTCGCTCGCCTATTTGGGTGGCTAGGCCACGAATTTGGTCGTCATCAATAGGTATCGTGGTTAAAATTGGTTTGATTGCCTGCAGCAGATTCGGTTTGTTTTTCCAGCGCTGGAATCGAACGGTTTTGATTTCTTGGTGCACGCCGGGCGTGACAAAAATGCCTTCTTTGATAGTTTTCGATAAATCGTCAATGAGGTTATCCTGTGCCATGGACCCCATGTGTATGAAGCAGTTGGAGTCGACTACCCAAGTCGTTGCCATAACAATACCAGGCACAGTCATTGATTGAGGTTTGCCCTAATTTTGACTGTTCCCACCTATCTAATCCGTTACAACCAAAAGAACTGGCTTAGTAGGGTTGATTGGTGACAAAATGGGGACGAAAGAATCGAAGTCCCGAGATTTCGATCACCTCATCGAACAGAACTCCACAGAATTGACTTTCTTATCGGCGTATGGTGGCTTGGTCAATGATGCATCAGACCCCGCCAGTGTGTTTCTTGCAATCAAGCGCTTCTTATCGTCCGGAGGGGTAGAATTTTCTGAAACCAAAGATAAATTATTACTTGATTTTGGTTATGTCAAAGTTGTTGATAATGGTTGTAAGGTACACTTTAAGGGCAAATCGCTGCCGTTGGTAGGCAGTGATCTGACCCAAGCGGGATTTGTTGATGGCAAACTCCCTGTCCGCAAAGGCTCCTGCACCGTAATTCTACAACAGTGGGATGTTGAACAACGCCGTTTCATTGAAAGGCTGGTAGAGCATCTGCGAAATTAGGGCTCCATTTCCCATAATTCATCGCCAAACCAGTGCAATGTCTTGATTCCCTTGCCTTTGTTTGACTCAATCATCTCCTGTCCGGTCATTTTCGACCAACCTATAGCTAGCGGTTTCTTGTGCGTCATATCTCTTATCCACACCAACTCACCCACCTCAATTTCCTCATCAGCAGCCTGTATTCCGGCAACCATACAATCAGCTCCGTTCATCAAAAACGGAATTGCTCCGTGGTCAACTTCCACCCACTTTGCTGCATCTGTGTGCTCTAGAAAACCCCTCAGAGTTAGGAAGGCAAATCGGGTTCTTTCTGCGTTTTGAACTTCGATTGCTTTGGCTACTTTATCGACGAAAACCATTTGCCACGGGCCATATTCGGCCATCTCGAGAAACGCTCCGTCAACAGATAAATCAATTCCAAGGGATTCCTCCAATGCCTTCAGCAATGGTGCGATATGCTTGCGACGCACAGGTCGACGTTTGCGTAGAGTCCACTCTTTGCCCATTAAACAGTCCTTGAGAATCTAGCCTTTGACAGTTATCTCCGGCGTGTGGTTGATGAGCCTGTTTCCTTTGGCAGTCTTATGGCCCTGTGGTGTTCAATTCGGACATTTGCTAAGCACGCCGAAGAATTGGGAAATCAACAGCCACTAGAGCCGATATTCTTTGTCAAACCAAATAACTGTATTCAGCGTAGTGGGCCGATCCAAGTTTCCACTCACCCGGGAAGCGTTCATCATGAAATAGAATGCGTAATCAAGCTGGGTAACGATCTTGCCCCAGAGGCAATCGCTGTTGGTCTA
>DALZ01000091.1 GCA_002496955.1 Euryarchaeota archaeon UBA128
TAAACCCAAGTCACGCAATGCTTTTGTCCAAAATCTTGCGTAAATAAGATGCATCTGTGCGTGCTCGATACCTCCACAGTAGAAATCCACATTCATCCAATAATCTGCCGCATCCTTGGAAAAGCACTGTTCATTGTTGTTTGCATCAGTGTAACGTAAGAAATACCATGAAGAATCGACAAAGGTATCCATCGTGTCGGTTTCTCTCCTAGCATCATTACCGCATTTAGGGCATTTCACATTGACAAAATCATCTGAGGTTTCTAATGGATTACCTTGACCAAACACAACATCACGCGGCAGTTCTACCGGTAAATCCTGTTCTGGCACCGGGACTGGGCCACACTCATCACAGTGGATTATTGGTATGGGAGTGCCCCAATATCGCTGTCTTGAGATTAACCATGGACGGATTTTCCAATTTAGTTTTCGCTTTCCTTTGTTTAGTTTGACCAACTCATCTATAACTGCAGTTATCGCAGCCTTGCCGTATAATCCGTCAAAATTTTCAATTCCAGTATTTACCATCCATCCATAATCCGTTTCGGCTTTGGTAACTTCAGCAGACGCATCGCCATCTTCAGACATTATTAATGTCCTACGTATTGGAATTGAGAATTTGGTGGCAAAATCAAAGTCTCTTTCATCGTGGCCGGGTACTGCCATTACTGCGCCGGTGCCGTAAGATGCAATGACAAAATTCCCGCTCCAAATCGGTATCAGTTCACCAGTGAGCGGGTGAATAGCATTCTTTCCCAGTGGAACGCCCTGTTTTCTATTCATATTTTTGATTCGGTCAAACTCAGCCATAACCGAAACCTCATTGTATAAAGCAAGCCAATCATCATAATACTCAGTCCCCGTAACTAAATTTTCCGCTAGCGGATGTTCGGGTGCTAAAGTGATGAAAGTAACTCCAAATAAGGTGTCCGGACGGGTAGTAAATACTGTAATTTGCTCATCAGAATCTTCAATCTCAAAAGTAATCTCGGCCCCTTCAGATCGCCCTAGCCAATCCTTCTGCATCGCAGCGACATTTTCGGGAAATTGTATCTGGTCTAAACCATCAACTAATTCCTGCGCATATTTTGGGATATCCAGAAACCACTGACTCATTTCCTTTTGAATCACGGGCCCGTTACATCTCCAGCATCTACCTGCCTTGACCTGTTCATTGGCTAGCACAGTATTGCATGGGTTACACCAGTTGACGGGAGCAAATTCTTGAAACGCTAAACCATTCTCATAGAATTTGGTGAAAAACCACTGATTCCATTTGTAATAATTCGGATCATGGCTCTTAACCATTCGCTCCCAGTCGTATGAAAACCCCATTCGTTTGATTTGTTTTGTGATTGAAGCCATATTTTGCTCCGTAATATCGTGGGGGTGGCCACCTTCCTTGATTGCCGCATTTTCAGCAGGCATACCAAATGAGTCGAAACCCATCGGGTATAATACTTCAAAACCCATCATTCTCTTGTAGCGTGCAACAGCATCGCCAATCGAATAGTTTCTGACATGACCCATGTGCATCTTACCGGAAGGATAAGGATACATTTCCAAACAGTAGAATGAAGGCTTATCACTATTGATTTCGGCAACAAATATGTTTTGCTCATTCCATTGTTGTTGCCAATAATTCTCGCGGACGTTATCTATGCTGTAACTCAAATGCTTACCTCCTATCCGCGACATTCTTGCCACCAGCGGTTGCCATTTCAAACCCACTATTCAAGAACCGCATTTGGTTAGGATTTTCATGGCCAAGCGTATAGAGGTCATAGCACCATCACGTATCGACTTGGCAGGAGGCTGGACAGACGTCCCGATATATTGTCGTCAAAAAACTGGTGAAGTTGTGAACATCGCAATCAATCAGTATGTCAGAAGCAGCATGACTATTGATGATGAGCAAAAAATTACTCTAACATACACAACTGACATGCCTACAGGTTCTGGCTTGGGAACCAGTGGTGCGATGAATGTCGGGCTTATTTCTACAATTATGGCAGGTTCCGTCCAGCCGTTAAATGCAGCAGAAATTGCTTATCAGTTTGAAGCATTGCTGGGTAACAGAGGGGGTCGACAAGATCAATGGGCTAGTGCCTTGGGCGGAATTAACCACCTAACTTTTGACGGTGATCAGGTATTAGTAAATAGGCTTGAACCCTCGGTTAATTTCGCTGAGTGGCTGCAACAACATTTGCTGTTGTTCAATAGTCATATTACTCATGTTTCAGGAGAGTTACACTCAGAAATTTGGCAGCGCTTCGATGCTGGCGATGACGATATAGTCAGAGGGTTAGATATGATTAGAACTGCCGGTTTAACCATGGCTGAGGGGATTGCTGAAGAATCTCCGGCTAAAGTAGTCACAGCAATGAATCTAAACTCAGCCGGTGTTGATATGCTTGATTTGGAACTACATGCGCCGTTTAGAAATCGTCTAAAGGCGTTATCAGAGCTTGGTATAATTCAGTCTTGGAAGGCGATGGGGGCTGGTGGTGGAGGTGTTGTGGGGGTCATAATAAGCAAGCTAAGCATTGCTAATGATGTTATTGAGGAACTTTCAGATATAGGATGGAGTAATATCCCTTGGGCCATCGATTATAGTGGTGTAACAAAAAACCAGATCATTCTCTAACCCTGATATATTCTAGGTCTGTCTCTAGCAAAAATAAGGCTTCTTTGGTCAGTTTGTATCGGTTTTTTATCCCCATTTTTCGCTTTTCAACCAAGCCATACTTCTGTAAGGTTCTCAGGTGGTGTGAAATCAGTTGTTGACTTTTCTCAAGCTTCTTAGCCAGTTCGGATTGAGTTGGGAATTCGCCCAACTGATGCTCATCATCTAGCAGTGTTAGGATTTTACCTTGTAGACTCTTTGGGTCTGGTGATAGAGGTGGTATCGGCAAATCATCTGGATTCATACCCGGATACAGGGAGTTGTTTAGTGGGTAATAACGCACGAATCTACCATCATTTATTCGCCAAATTAGTTCCTGATTTTCTAGCAGTCTTAAATGGTGAGTTATCTGCCCATTACTCATCTTTAAAGCAGCCATTAAGGCTCTGAAGTGACAACCAGGGTTGGCGGTCAAATACCCAATTAAACGACCTCTTTGGAATCTACCATCCGAGGTTTCATGAGTTTTTCCAATCAAGGCGAAGAGCCACAATCCAGCAGATGTTACAGGTATTCTTAGGCCCTCTGTGTTTGATACAAATATCACTAAACCCAGTAAGATAGAGGAACTGGCCACTCCATAAACTGCGATTTCTGTTAATGCTATTGCTTCATCATTATCTTCATCTGCCAGCCCGTTTTGAACTTCATTAGGGTCATTCTCCGTAATAATTTCAGTTATTGAGATTAGCGGCAATCCTAACTGAGCGCAAGGATTAGAGTCAATTGGTTGTTCAGCAACCCGATATTCTCCAGACCAGTCCTTTACTGGCATCCATTGTTCAAATTGTATGTTGTCGTCGAGGATATAACCCGAATCTGATGAACTAATCATCCAACAATTCCGATTATTGTAACTTATCTGGTCCCAAACACCTGACACGATGTAGGTTGGTTGCGCAATAATCTCCTCTTCGGTCAAGATATTGATGTCTTCAACAAATATGGTGGTATATTCAAGACTGATTTTGTGCGTAATGGAGATTGCTTCTGCGGTATCAAAATCGGGCAAATCGATTTTTTCCTGAATTAGATATTTTCCGTCTGACAAGGAGAGGAAATTGCCACTGTTGTAGTCACAGAATTGAATTGTAGGGTTGTATTCAATAGCACCATCAATAATGATATCTACCACC
Source organism: Euryarchaeota archaeon UBA128 (assembly GCA_002496955.1). Taxonomy (GTDB): domain Archaea; phylum Thermoplasmatota; class Poseidoniia; order Poseidoniales; family Poseidoniaceae; genus MGIIa-L1. The sequence goes on from DALZ01000091.1 coordinate 3,823, forward strand.
ATTAGGCACTCTGCAACAATCCTCAAATCTTCGTTATTGTCAATCTCCAATGTGGTGTATAAGTGATTGTTCACAATCTCATTAGACAATTCAAATCTTAAATTCTCATTGATACACTCTTGAGCGACATTTGGAACATTTTGGAAAAACTCTCTAGTGTGTAAATTATCATCACCAACTACTATCGTATATTTGCCATAATCTATCATGCAGCCATTCTGTTCAGTAAGGTGCCAGTCTAGCAAATCTACAACTAATTGTCCACTGGGCGTCTCAACCGCTGATTCCGACACTACACAAAAATCAACAGATTCACGCAGAACCATTTCGCCAAAGTCATCTATTATGAAAACATCAATAATACATCTTTGTGCTGTATTAGAGATTTGGTTATATCCCGCGCTTAGTGTTAGATATGGATTGTCACTGGCATCGTTTAGTTGATATGTAATATCCAGTATTTGCGCATCTGAGAGTTGGTTATGTTGATTTGTCTTCACAAATTCTGGGATTTGAATGTCTTTTGACTGATAATCGCCAACTAGGGCGATAGATAGATCGGTTGTTTCATTGAACCAACTAGCATCGATAATCTGACTTACGGAGTAGATATTTTCGTGCGGATGCAATACTTCTGTTCCTTTTAGACAGTCATCAAATATCTCTCGCTTAACATCACTCTCAACGATGATTGCACAATTTAGGTCAGTTACAGTTAGGCTTTCTGATAAAGGGTTGTGAACATATGCTTGGAGCAGATAAGAGGTTCCAAATTCACTGGGTAAATCAACGAGATTGTATTTTAACTCAATCGCTTCTGATATTGAGCTATTACCAAGGAACTTGAAGGTTGTGCTGTCACTAATTTCCAGAGTGCTGTGGATGATTTGTATCGAGTAGATTCCGGTAGGGACTGAGTTCATGTCGTTGTCCTTAAAATCCCAGGTTTGCGTCATTAAATCTATTTGTTGACCCTGTTGTAATTCGATAGATTGAATTTGATTACGACA
>DALZ01000021.1 GCA_002496955.1 Euryarchaeota archaeon UBA128
GTATACTGGGCCGCATGCGGGCCCCAACCAATCGCTGTTCGGGGCGATGCTGCCGTGGTTGTAATGCATTCATCTAGTCATGATGGCACCTGTTCTGTTCAACCGGGAACTGGGGTTAGAAAATTACACTCAACACGCAGAGACGCATTTCGTAATGTAAACAGCCAACCACTGGCTTACATCAATCTTGAAAATCAAACCCCAAATATGGTAATAGATAGTGCGTATCAAGCAGAACTTGACAATACAACCGCAGCCATAAGTAAAACGCCCAGAACTTACGTTGAAGATGTAAGAATTGCTCAATTTGTCGCCGGTCCATATCTCCATGAGGAGGAAATAGAGGCGGTAATTGGCAACGGCCCTCAAGCGATTGTAATCCACGGTACTGGACTTGGTCACGTGCCAATTGATGACCCAGAAAAGGATGCTCCGGAGAATACCAAAGTATGGCGTGCCCTAACACGCTGCGTAAATAGAAACATACCAGTGGTAATTACCTCGCAATGCATCAATGGCCCGGTCGACATGAATGTCTATTCTAAAGGTAGAAAACAACAAGAAATGGGATTGTTAGGTCACGGCAGTGTTACAACACCCGACTCTACCCTGGTGAAAATACATTATGCGCTATCAAACAACAAAGATGTCGCCAAGGCTCTTAGTGAAAATCTATGTGGTGAAAATATCAACAGTTTGCGGGAGTGACCATGATGGGGAATAATACCAATCAAAAGCTCGATGAACTTCGTCAAAAACGTGAAGAAGCGCGACTGGGAGGTGGGCTCAAGAAGCAAGAAGCCATCAGAAAAACCGGTCGTGGAACTGCAAGAGATCGGATAAGTATGCTCTTGGATGAAGATTCGTTCATTGAAATTGATTCGCTTGTCACACATCGAACCGTTGATCATAACATGTTTCTTCATGAAACTCTTGGTGATGGAGTAGTGGCCGGACACGGCTCAGTCAATGGTCGGAGGGTGTATTGCTTCGCCCAAGATTTTAGTGTTCACGGCGGTAGTATGGGAGAAACTCACGCAAAGAAGATTGCTAAAGTTGTCGAAATGGCAGAACGTGCTAAAGTTCCAATCATTGGCATGTGGGACGGCGGAGGACAAAGAGCACACGACGGCGTTTCAGGCCTCGCTGGAACTGGTGAATTACTTGACCGATTGGTTCAGTGTAGCGGCAGAATACCGGTTATCAGCCTAGTGTTAGGTCCAGTGGTTGGTGTTTCTTCACTTGCCGCCAGCCTAGCAGACTTTACAATTCTAGGTGAGGACCACGGACAGTTATTCCTCTCGTCACCATTGGAAACTCCAGAGGTGATTGAGGGCGAAATTGATGCTGCCGGCTTGGGCGGCGCTGGTCTTCACGCTTCTAGATCGGGCATAGCCTGCTTAATCGCCGATGACGACGAAGATGCTTGTGAAATGGCTGCAGAAATTCTCGGATTTTTGCCAGACCACAATGGTGCAGTGGCGCCTTTTGTCGAAACTGCTGACCCAAGTGACCGACTCAACCCAAGTCTAGAATCACTAGTTCCAGATAATCCGAATCGACCATATGACATGGTAAAAGTCGTGGAAGAAATTGTTGATGATGGACATTTCATGGAACTTTTTGAAGCCTATGCTGATAACATAATAATTGGCTTCGCTAGGTTGGGCGGGCGAACTGTCGGAGTTATCGGTAACCAACCGAAAGTCTTAGCGGGATGTTTAGATATTGATGCATCGATAAAAGCAGCTCGCTTTATTCGAACCTGTGATGCATTCAATGTACCGCTGTTGACCCTTGAGGATGTTCCCGGTTTTCTACCAGGAGTCGTGCAAGAATGGGGTGGCATCATCAGACATGGCGCAAAATTACTGTTTGCTTATGCTGAAGCAACTGTGCCAAAACTAACCCTTGTGACCAGAAAAGCCTACGGAGGAGCGTATTTAGCAATGTCATGTAAACACCTACGCAGTGATTACAACATCGCATGGCCGACGGCTGAGTTAGCCGTTATGGGTGCTGAGGGTGCAGTGAATATAATCCACCGTCGAATGATAAATTCTGCCGATGAGGAAAACAAAGAAGCGGTTCGCACACAATTAGTTGATGAATATAAGGCCAAATTTGGCGACCCCTACGTCGCAGCTAGGAACGGTTGGCTTGATGATGTCATTGAACCCAGCGAATCTAGAATCCGTTTAATCAGGGCGCTCAATATTCTACGCTCTAAGAGAGAATGGAGTCCACCTAAAAAACACGGTAATATTCCTTTATGATTACTTACCATTATTGATACGCGACAACAAGCCAGATGGAGAAAGGTCGACTCCCAACTCTTCCTCTACAACATCAACCGTATTCATCGGCAACTGTTCATCTGTATTAACAGGCTCGCTGCGCATCGCCCTGAGAACAATTAGTAGCAGAAGAATCATAATAACAAGGCCCAATAACCCTGCCAAAACCAGCGTATTAGATACTGCAAACCCATCATCATCTTCCTCTGCAGTATCAACGACAACTGCTACAGTTGAGTTAAAATCGATGACTGTGTATTCCACCACTTCGGATTCAAACTCGCTGTCAAATATGGCAACTCTTACCTCAACTGTTTCATTTCGATTAAGCGGCACATCAAGCATTGTTACACATTCGAGAGAATTGCCCGAACCATCAATTATGCATGAGGGTTGAAGGCTCTCTTGAGAAATTCCATCGAGGGCAATCTCTAGACCGTGTTCTGCAGCACCATCGCTATCAAAAACTGACCAAGCAATGGTTGCCGCCGTATCGTCAATAATATTGACATTCATTAGGTTGAGAATCGGCAAATCTGGAACGCTTTCAACATCGATGCTCAACTGTTGAGAGATGGTTGAACTGCTGTCAGTCACGTTCAACCATACATCATCGACATTTCCGAAATAATCTGCAGGTGGGGTGATAACTAACATACCGGCGGAGATTATTGCAATGCTAGCTCCTGAAGA
>DALZ01000160.1:0-5166 GCA_002496955.1 Euryarchaeota archaeon UBA128
GACTTCATTGTCTTTTGTGTTCATTGGCGATTTGTGGGTATTTGCAGTAAATGAAGGCTACTTTTCTGGCTTAGCTGATTGGAAACTGATACTATTCTGAGGGATAACATGACAGAGGATTTCAAAAGTTACGAATACGATGTCATCGTTATCGGTGCCGGTGGTGCAGGCCTTCGGGCAGCAATCGAATCAGCGAGATCTGGGGCAAAAACCGCAATAATCACCAAATCATTGCTCGGCAAGGCACACACAGTAATGGCAGAGGGTGGTTGTGCCGCAGCTTTACAAAATGCCGATCCCCGTGATGGCTGGAAAGTACACTTTCATGACACAATGAAGGGGAGCAAATGGCTAGCAAACTGGCAAATGGCAGAATATCATGCCAAGGAAGCCCCTGACAGGGTTCGTGAACTGGAGCAGTGGGGTGCAGTCTTTGACAGGACCAACAAGGATTTAATCAATCAGCGTAATTTTGGCGGGCATACATTCCCCCGCTTGGCGCACGTTGGTGATGCAACAGGTCTCGAGATAATCCGGACTTTGCAGGAGCGTGGTATTCACGAAGGTATTGATATCTTCATGGAGTATACCGTTCGTCATTTGCTAAAAGAAGGAGACAGAGTAACAGGTTGTGTTGCTTACACTAGAGTTGAGGGAGATTTTCACGCATTTTCTGCAAAATCTATCGTTTTGGCGACTGGCGGAATAACCAGAGTTTGGTCAGTTTGCTCAGGTTCATGGGAATATACAGGAGATGGTCATGCGCTTGCATTGTGGGCGGGAGCAGAACTTCGGGATATGGAGTTTGTCCAGTTCCACCCTACAGGTATGGTCTGGCCGCCGTCTGTAAGAGGCATCCTTGTTACTGAAGGAGTTAGAGGTGAGGGAGGCCGTTTGACAAATTCAGAGGGTGAACGTTTCATGTTTGATTATGTACCCGAGATGTTCGCTGGAGACCACGCAGAAACTATCGAAGAAGCAGACCAGTGGGTAGAAGAAGTAGTTTCAGGTAAGTTAGCAACGGTTCGCCGTCCCCCAGAGTTACTTACTAGAGACGTAGTTGCTAAAGCAATAAATTCGGAGGTAAAAGCAGGCCGAGGCTCACCTCATGGCGGGGCATTTTTGGATATATCTCACCGAGGTGAAGAGGCCATATTGAAGAAATTACCATCAATGCATCACCAGTTTAAGGAATTGGCTGGTGTTGATATCTCGAAAGAACCCATGGAAGTCGGCCCGACAGCGCATTATGTGATGGGGGGTGTTCTGGTTGATGCTGAAACTCAGGAATCAACAGTTCCAGGGTTATTCGCATGTGGTGAGACAGCATCAGGTCTTCACGGTGCGAACAGGCTGGGAGGAAACTCTCTGTCAGATTTAATTGTGTTTGGTAAGCGGGCTGGAGAATTTGCTGCTAAGCGAGCAAAAGATTTGGCACAACCGAGTATTAATGTTACCGATGTCAATCGAGCAATTGAAGAGATGCTTGCTCCTTTTGCGAACATTGGAGGGGAAAATCCAGGCCTCATCTATGACGATTTGCGAGATATGATGCAAGCGAAAGTTGGCATAATACGAACTGAAAAAGAACTATTAGAGGCACTAGATGATTTAAAAGACCTAGAGAAGAGAAGTAGAACCGCCTATCCCGGGTCCTCCAGAAAATATAACTCTGGCTGGCACCAAGCTCTAGATCTGAAGAATATGGTTGATGTTTCTATTGCGGCAACCTTAGCAGCTATAACCCGGGAAGAGAGTAGAGGCGGCCACACCAGAGACGATTTCCCAACACCTGAAGATGATTACTGGGGTAACACAGTTAACATAATCAATATGGAAAATGGCGAAATTAAGATTCGTCAAGAACCGAAGCCTGAGATGCGCAGTGATCTCAAAGCAGCGATAAAGGAAGTAAAAGCCATGATTGCAGAGCGCGCCGCCGAGGCAGGAGGGGGCAAGTAATGTCGCTAAAAGGCAAAAATCAGGCCTTCAAAATTAATCGAGGCGAAGGCGACTCAGCCGAGATGGTCGATTATGAAATTGAATTAGATGAGGGCATGGTTGTCCTTGATTGTGTCCATCGTGTTCAGTATGAGCAGGAACCTGATATGGCGGTCAGATGGAATTGTAAAGCGGGTAAATGCGGTTCTTGCTCTGCCGAGATAAATGGGCGTCCAAGATTAATGTGCATGACAAGAATGAGTGATGTTGTAAATGAGGTTGAAGAAGGCGAACCAATCGAAATTCGCCCAATGAAAACTTTCCCACACATCAAGGACCTTGTAACTGATGTATCATGGAATTATGATGTAGCCCAGAGAATTAAACCTATTAAGGGCCCAGTGGAGATGAACTGGGAGTATAACCAAATGGAAGCAGATAGAGTACAACACTTTAGAGAATGCATCGAATGCTTCCTATGCGTCAACACCTGTCACGTATTAAGAGATCACGAATTATTTGACGACTTTGCAGGGCCAAGGAATTTAGTAAGACTAGCTCAATATGAAATGCACCCATTGGATTTGGAGGATAGGATTCCTGAAATCAAAAAAGAATTTGGAGTTGAGTATTGTAATATCACACGGTGTTGTACTGAAGTATGTCCTGCAGGCATACAAATAACTGATGATGCGATTATTCAGTTAAAAGAACGTGTAGTTGATAGGTACTATGACCCGTTGCAAAGAATCTGGCGCACCTTGACTCGTCAGAAAGTTCGCTACTGAAGGTGGGCTTTGATTGACTTTAGCCACCCTTGCCAAGTATACTTGTGCGACCATTCTTGGGATATTCTTTGTAAATGTCGGGATAGCTCATTTTACTGATACACCATGGTTTGAACCGATAGTACCTGAATTATTGGGCGACCCCACATTCTGGGTTTTATTAACAGGGATTCTGGAGATCGGTCTCGGTATTGGATTAGTTATACCGCAACTGCGTAAATACTCCGGCCTATTCATGGCTTTTTTCCTAGTGGTAATTTACTGGGCCAATTTTAATATGTGGGCAAATGACATTCCACTGGACGGCAGGACATTCGCTGATTTCTGGCACTTGATGAGATTGATTGCGCAGTTGTTGATGATTACCGTAGCCCTATGGGTTGGTGGTTGGTTTACATCCCGTGAAAAATTTGTTTAGTTAGTAACACTCCCAGCGAGTTTTACTTAGTATTTTGAAATAAAAAAAGCCCCCACAAAGGCCGAGGCCTTCATGGGGGCGGTTATGTTCCGCAGAACATATCAGTTCATAGCTTGTCAGTTTTTAGAAACAGCGCCTCAGAGGTGCTCGATTCCGATTTTCTTGACGTTTGCCTTCTTGATCTTGTCAGGAAGCCAGGCTGGGCCGTTTGCAGGCTTGTCAACCATTGATATGCTGCCGGTAAAGCAGTGGACTCTCTTGGTTCCACGCTCTCTTAGGCGTATATCGGTGTGTCCACGAGTTGCTGCTTTGAGTGCAGCACCGCGTGGTTGTTTGCTCGCAAATACTTGGCTTGTATCATCATTGCCCTTCAGTAGGACGAAATATTTCTTATCAGACATTTTGGATAACCTCCAAATTGAAGTAAATTAGTCAGGTATATAGTATTTTTGCTAAAAAACCGGGATACTGCGCTACATATGGGGCGCAGCACCCCTTTCGGCCACCTATTTTTCTCTCAAACCGTGCATAGAGAGCCATACTATACTACATCAGCACCTGCAAGAGTTTTGGTATTTATGACGCCTTCAACCGGCCTAATAGTCTCCACCACAGTCTTAGCAATTGATGCTAAATCATCTGCTACTAATTTCACTATTAGATCATAATCGCCAAATAACACGGTTAAATCATCGACATTCTTCATACTTTTTATCGAGTTGTAGGCCTCAATTTCCATTCCGGGCGTTACATTGACTAACACATATCCTACTGCCATGCTATCGGTTAACCTAAGACTAGGTAGATAATGAATTATTCTAGAGAATTCGTCGGATTGTGGTTAATTATGAAAAAAAGTTAAAATTTCGCACATTTTTGCGAACCAAATAAGTAAGACACCCTCTCATGCTTACACTATGCCGGAGTTATATATGGCCAGAACCTGTAAATGGGGCGTATTGACTGTTGTTGGTGGTGAAGTATGGGACCACAGCGGTGACGCATTAATAACCCCGGCAAATAATAGATTATCTGGTCGTGAAGGTCTTGATTCGCTGATTCACGCTAAAGCTGGTCAAGAGTTGACTCAAGTAACTCGAAATATCTGTTTGGAGAAAAGAAAAATAAACGCACCTCCCTGTGCAGTTACCCATAATGTGGTCACTGAGCCATATGCTTTAGCGACCAATTTCAAGTACATTATTCATGCAGTTGGACCAGATTGCCGGCGGCCTAGCCAAGATGAGTCACGACGTCAATTATTGCCTGAGACATATCACAATTTATTCGATAGATTCAAAGAAATGAAAGATGTTAACAAAATAGTTTCACCACCAATTTCAATGGGTATTTTCGGTTATCCGCACAGAGAAGGTGCCAGAATCACCCTTGAAGTATTGCTTAACCACTTGGACGGCGAGGAGGATCCTGGATTCCGAGAATTCGTATTAGTCATCAAAGAACGTAACTTTATCAACAATATGCGCACAGTTTATCGGGAGTCAGAAGATCAACTACCCGGCCTAGACACTACCAACCAATAGGTGATTGATTGGTCAATCTTGTACAGTCGGTAACCGATGCGTTTCCTACTGACAGAAAAAGTTTTGATTCGGTGATAATGATTTCTAACAGCGTGAAAAAAATCCGCCAGATACATGCTGTGATTCCAGACTATGTCAACACAACAATATTGACTAGTCAATCTAGGGTAATTGATTCCTTTAACGACGATGACATCGTTGTAGAAATGATGGATGAATCTCTCTCGTCGATGGGATTACAGGTTCTCTCACAGCTGCATGATATGATTCTTCAAGCAATAGGCGAAGGTAGTATTTCGCGAGGGGAAAAACTGCTGGTAATTCTTGCTGAGCCAATGGATGGTATATTCTCAGTCGATACTACCATGTTGAGTGCTAATCGTTTCGCCACCCTAGCAGGAGAAGTAAATATTGAGCTTGAAGTGCTTACGAAAGCTATGCAGTTAGCTAGGCACATCGCCTCACGCGGTAGAGA
>DALZ01000160.1:5556-5904 GCA_002496955.1 Euryarchaeota archaeon UBA128
TCAACACCACTTGTGCTAAATCCATTTAAGGGACATAGGGCAGAAAAAAAGAGCATTTTGTTAGACGAAAATCACGAGACATTAGCGGAATTTGCCTGGTTAGATGGCGCTATTTTCTTCAATAAAAATGGTGTTGCAAGCGATGCTGGCCGGTACATCCAAGTTCCTGCTGGGACTCAGCCAAAATATGGTGAAGGTGGTAGACATCTTGCGGCCCGGGCAATTTCTCAATTAGCTGATTGTGTGGCAATATGCGTTTCATCATCTGGTAAAATTACTCTCTACGTTAACGGTAGAGAGCGATACAAGGTCAGATTAAATTGATTATTCAGCCTCTTGTAGGTTTAT
>DALZ01000160.1:6287-7742 GCA_002496955.1 Euryarchaeota archaeon UBA128
TAAGTCGTCTTTAGCACCTTTCAACGAGGCAGATTGTATATTACGGCTGACGATTTCTTTTATCCGTTTGATTGATGATAATCTCTGATTTTTGTCTTTTGGACGTAACTGTTCGCCTCTTAGCGACATTAACCAATCTTCGAGGACATTTTTCCCCCATTCGGGAGCTCGCATCTTCGCCGCAAGTAGGATATCTGAATTACGATGTCGAAAGCGCACTCTCCCATCATTTAGCCGAGTTGCTTGAATGGAACCAGGATTCCATATATCTATTGGTATGTGTAGATGATGTTTTATTTCTATTCGGTCGCGTTCCATGTTCAGTGCATCAGGCTTGAAGGTGAAATTAGCAATCAATACGCTACGCGGAAGTTTTATGAAAACCTGAACAGTTTCATCATCTTCAAACCATTCTAAGATTTCTAGTGGTTCTTGGCCCCAAGTTTCATCGCACCATTCTGCAATATCTTCGCTCAGTGGTTGCATGATTTGCCCTCGGTGCGGTCACTCTTCAACTTTGTTCATATTTTGTTAATATTCAAATCGAGTGACTGTCTGGATGAAGCATGGCTGCTAGTTGGGGGACGGTCGAATTTGATTGGTCTTTCATATTACTATTAATTTTGTCTTGGTATATTCTTTTACGCATCTGGGAGAACAACGGTACTCTAGATCGGTGGAACGCTACCAGAGTGTTTGGAGTTATCCTTATGATCCGAACCAAGCGCGGTCTCAAGTTGTTGGACAAGACAGTAAAACCTCGAGGCTTTTGGCGTTTTTACGGAGAAATTTCTCTCTGGGTTTGTGTTTTTTCAATGCTAATGGTGGGTCTGTTAATGATTGTAGCATTCATCACGGCATTAGTATCTCCGCCACAAACACCTCCTCCCTCCGCCAGCGAGTTAGTTGCGATACCTGGGCTAAACCCAGTCATTCCACTTGGTTGGGGGGCTCTAGCGTTTATTGTAGCGCTAGTAATTCATGAATTTGGCCATGGTCTGTTAGCCCGTGCCCACGGCATGAGAATTAGATCGTTCGGGCTATTACAACTTGGACCATTACCACTTGGTGCTTTTGCCGAGCCGCAATATGAGGAATTGACAACCGCGCCTAGCAAAGAACGCATGAGAATGTTTGCGGCAGGTCCGGCGACCAACATTTTTGCGGCAGTTATTTGTTTGATATTCCTCGGCGGGTTGGCGGGTCAATTTGTCGCTAATGACACTGGTGTTCATGTCAGAGGTATCGTGCAAGATGAGGGGGCGTTCGAGGCCGGCCTGCAGCCTTGGGATACGATTCAATACATAGACGAGGCTCCAGTAACCAATGTTGATGAATTTTACAATGTGATGAAATATTACTCTGCTAATGATACCATAAGTATCACAGTGTTGCATAGCGATGGGCAAGTAGAAGTCCTTAATGCAACACTGTCTGATAAATACGATTATTATT
>DALZ01000160.1:8141-13744 GCA_002496955.1 Euryarchaeota archaeon UBA128
GAGGGTCTATCCGGTGGGACTGCGGGTATCGATCGGTTAGCAGGGCCTCTATCGCCGCGCTGGGAAGGAAACTTTTTGCAAAAATCAGTGATGGTACCATTCCACACCCTCAGCATGATGGTTGTCCCATTCGAGCTGCAAGGCTTAGCAATGCACCCTTTCGAGGAATCACTACTGGAAGCTGAGGATAACTCTTTTGCTCAATTACTTGGTGAAGATGGGTTACTATTTTTAGTCAATTTGTTCTTTTGGCTATTGTGGGTAAATATCTTGTTAGGTTTCACCAACCTGATTCCGATGGTACCGTTTGATGGTGGGCATATGTTCAAGGATATGCTTCGAGGAGTGTTGAATGCAGTGAAGAATTTGGGCCGAAAGTTGAAATTTTGGGATATTAACCCGATGTGGATCGAACACATCTCTAGCAAGGCTTCTAACATTTCATCGCTTGCCTTACTAGGGATGATATTGTTCATCATCCTTATACCGTATCTATAGGTTGCGCAACCGACGTTGTTGTAATTCGGCCAGTATGTCTCTCCGGGGTTCTGAATCATAGCTGATTTGGTCAAATTCATCGCGGTCTATGTCATCAGATAGTGCCTTGGTTCGGGATTGCAAGGCTGACAATTCACCGGCAGGGGTTTCCGGCATCGAGCAAATAAGTGCAATAAACTCATTCAATTCCATTCCTTTCTCCCAATTAAGATGTGGCTTGCCGTTACGTGTTAGTGGCAAACTAGGTATTGAGGGAGCAAGTTTTCTCAACTTCCCGTGTAAACTCTTAGTTCCAACCCGGAAAATGCGCCATGAATCACCTCTTATTCCCTTCAGTCGGTAGGCATACAGCGGCATTAAACATGATCTATTACCCTCATAAACTAGAGAATTATACTGCTCTAGTGTCCGACCTGATAGATACAACTTTGCTTCCTTTGATGATTTTACTTCGATTGGGAAACAGATATCGCCTCTCAGGGCAAGTAAATCACCAGAACCTTCGATCCCTGATCCAGCCGCTCTGACTACGAGAAACGGCCGTTGTTCAATTAACTTCATTCTGGCTTTTTGTAACTCACTGCAGGATTTAATGATTGCATCTACGCCTTTTGGCAAGCCAGCGAGAACCAGTCGCAATTCTCTTTCGTATTTGCTACTCACAATCTTATATCACTGTCAAGAGTTTTTGATAACTTCGGTAAAGATTACCAGTTTATTGACAGTTTTACCATTGGTAACCAATTCGGTAGGTTTGAGATAGTCTGACCCATGGCGACATTATGGGGCGTTTAGCAATTAGAACAAACGATTTCCGATTGTCGTTCAAACTCATTGAAAAGTTACGCGCCGACTCCCTAGATTTTGAGGTCATTGATGTCAATACACCGGTTCACGATGACAGCATCGTGTGGTTTTCAACGCCGTCAGAGATTGTCGATTTTCCCGCAATGGGAACTCCTATACCTGTAGATTTAGATTCGATTGATAGCGCAGTAATGTCTGCTGTGTATCAATTGAAGGGACCTCAAGAATCAATATCATTGGTAATAGGTATCGATCCTGGCCCATATCCCGGAATTGCGTGGTTAGTCGATGGCGCATTTTGTGGGATAATGCAACTCACATCTACCAAGGAGCTCATGCCAAATCTAATCAGGCTCAGAGAAATAGGTAGTTTTGTCAACATCACGATTAAGGTTGGTGATGGAGCACCGTTAATTAGAGATCAGATAATCAATGATTGTATTGCTGAAAACTGGGTCACTGAGCAGGTCAATGAAAATAGTACATCGTCCGGGTTGATTAGAAATAATCATTCAACCTCTGCACTAAGGATAGCGACCAGTAACGGTACAAAGATATGGCAGACTAGAAGTATCAAACCAACACAGGGAGACATAAAATACATTCAAACGGAAAGTAGGAAGCGCTCAAATGGGAAATTCACTATTTCTCAAACGGTTGCTGCAATGGTTGCCGTAGGTGAAATTAGTATGGACGAAGCACTTGCTATGAGGTCAAGTTATTCTTCTGAGGAGTAATCATCCTCTATTTTTGCCTGCTCCATTTCCGGAGATTTTTGCATTAGTCTACTAAGTCCAACCTCCAAACCTACCGGAGCAAAAATTATCCCGCCGATAACCATTGCAAGAAATAGAAACGACGACCCAGGAACATATTGTGTGCCAGGGGAACTAGGGCCGCTTAGCATTAGTTTAACAGTGCCTAACCAGGGTATTTCACCACCAGCAACTCCAACTAACCAAGACTCTCTGACGGGCCCAGCAACGCCCGAGGCACTATGTACTCCAGATGAGCCGTTGACTACCAGACCTCCCTGATCAACAGAGCATTGGTTGTTGTCACCCAGAGTGACAATTCCAGAGTGTTTTGGTTGCCAATCCCAGACCACGAGATAAGGCTCAACATTGGCATGAGCAAACCGCTTACAATCGTAATAACCAGCATGATAACCGTCAAATCTTATTGTTACAGTTTCTGAGTTGGTGACGTTAGTGCCGGGTACAGACCAAGTTAACACACATGTGCCTTGCAAACCATCTGAATCTTCAGCCGCGCTATCCCACGTACCGCCTTCTGGGCAATGCTCAGACTCACTTGCATCGGCACTTACGGTGCGGTCTGGTGATACAGTCTGACTTGCTTCCACCCGTAAGATCGCTCGATGGATAATTGGTGTACCTGCATCACCGTTCTTCTGGTAAATTATTACATCTCCCGCCATACCATGGGTTTCATAACCGAAATATTTGTTACCCCTGTCGCTAGCCTCGGCAAAGGTAACTATGTTGTCGTAAGGAGTGTCCATAACAAGTATAAGATCGCCAGCATCAATGCTTCCAACTTCGCCATTCTCTTCATGAATCATTGATGATGATTCGACAACAACTAACGGCGGCATAGTGCCAGTATGTGCCCAAAGACCCAATACCAGAAAAGCAATCATCGCTACAGCCAACAACATCTCTCGCAAGAGGTTGCTAAGTGGGCTTTTGTCAGTCAAATGACAACCTCATTTGCGCTTCTTCAGACCCTTTTCAACAAGAAAATCTTCCCAGGCAACTGCGTGTCCTGCTCCAAGTATATTCGCTGCTTCGTCACCCTCAGATTTGCGCCTCTTTAATTCCGAAGTTGATTCAATTTGCTTTAATTCTTCGAGTAGATTTACATGACCGCGCAAGTTGAGGAATTCTGGAGTAGCAATTATCAGCATTAAACTTGATAAGACAATCATGCCAATGGCTGCACCGGTAAATTCGCCCCATTCGCTATCGCCTTGCAAGAATAATAATTGATAGGCACTGACCATCAGTAAAATCGCTGATGCGCCAAATGCGGTAGCACTCAGCATTAGTTGTTTACCGTGTTGTTTTGCCCATAATTCACCAAAAAACCCCATATCATCACCAGTGCTTGACATATGGTATCATGTTTGAGTTCTTTGATGTTTTGTTTGTCAAACCAACTACAAATGCTCAAAAGTAATTGAATAAGAGATATAGTGCAGGGGTGGGGAGAGTATGTCTAGTGTATTTTCTCTACTTCACGAAAATCTGCAAAAAGCGCTAACTACGAAGGGATGGCAACCAACACCGATTCAAGAATCTGCAATTCCAGAAATTATTGCTGGCAAGAATCGACTTCTGATTGCGCCAACTGGTTCAGGTAAGACGCTTTCAGCAATCCTACCTATTCTACACCGTTGTATCACTGAACAATGGGACCCTCTCTCTGTATTGTACATCACACCATTAAGGGCTTTGAATCGTGATGTTGATCGCAGACTACAAGAAATAGCCGAGGCGGTTGGATTAAGAGTTGGCCTTAGACATGGAGACACAACACAATCAGAACGGGCAAGACAAGTCCGCAAGCCACCACACATACTGGTTACTACACCTGAAACATTCCAGTTGATGTTTACCGGCAAGAATTTGCGGGAATTACTCAAGACCGTCAATGCAGTAATAATCGATGAAGTACACGATCTTGCTGCAAGTGAGCGGGGCTGGCAGTTATCGCTTGGACTAGCGAGATTGGAAGCACTGTCGGATAAACAAGTCCAGCGTATTGGGCTATCAGCAACCGTTGGCAATCCACTACAAGTTGCTGAATGGTTGGCAGAAGATGGTCGACCAATCATTGAAACGGGCAAACGGGTAACGGAGTTATTGGTAGAGGCAGAATTTCCAGAATCTAAGGATGAAACAGGTGGCATTGAGTATGCAATACCCTCACGGGCTCATGCAATATTTAGAAAAGTAATATCGATAATTGAAAAAGATGCACCATGTTTACTATTTGTCAATAGTAGAAGCGACGCTGAGACAATTGCCAACAGGCTGCAAAAGATGGCGCCACACCTTGAGATAGGCGTCCATCACGGTTCTCTAGCAACTAAAACTAGAGTTGAGATGGAGAATGGATTGCGCAGCGGAGAAATATCTGGTCTGGTCTGTACTTCAAGTTTGGAATTGGGTATCGATATCGGTTTAATCAATCGAATCATCCAAATCAAGAGTCCTCGTTCCGTAGACCGTCTACTACAGCGAGTTGGAAGAGCAGACCACCGGCTTGGTGGAATCGGTCGAGGCAATGTCTTTGCATGGGACTGTGATGAACTTGCCGAGGCAGCAGTAATTGCTCAGCGAGCAATGCAGGGTGAGCTTGAACCAGTTGTCTGGCGCAAAAACCCGCGCACGGTTGCAGTAAATCAACTGATTTTAATGGCTCATAGTTTCAAAGCAGTGTCAATAGACCGCGCAACAGAAATAATTGCCGAGGCGCCGCAGTTTGAGCACTGGTCGCGCAAGGATACTGTAGAACTACTGCAAGTTATTGCCGATAATTGGTTGCTGAAATATGCCGAAGTACCAGCAGATGTTCCATGGTATAGGTGGCCTTCAGCAATTTATGAAGAGGCGAAGACTATCGCTGAAAATAAATTTGTTGAACTACCAGAGCAAAGGCCAATGTTCAATACACCGGATGATGAAATACCAAACGAACTGAAATCAATCAGCCTTCAGTTGCCGAATCAGTATGCCAATGGCTGGTTTTCGATAGCAGGAAGAACCAGGGAATGGGTAAGTAATCACCTTTCAATGATTCCCGACAAGCAATCATATCGGGTAAGAGATAGCGTGACGAGAAAAACCATCGGTAGCGTCGATGAGGCATTTGTGTTATCTTTGAACGATTCAGGTGAAGAAGAGGATGGCGCGGTCCGTCGATTTGTTATTGCGGGCCGGACATGGATGATAATTGATGCAGACCCGGAAAAATCGGAGTTGCTGGTGGTTCCTGCATCAGATCAAGCAAAAGCTCCGCAGTGGGTCGGTGAGTTGCCTCCGGTTCCGGCAGAGGTGGCGAGAGAAGTTGGTAAATTGCGGCAATTAATTGCTGATGATTTGGGCCTTTTGCCTAACTCCTCGTCAGGGCAAAAGCCAATCGACCGTTTCAATCTTCTTGCGTCAGAATCTCTGAGTATTATTGACTATCCGATCAATGAGCATGGCTTGGGGATGCTTAGTGATGAAATTGGTGAGCATATGGAAAAATCAGGTAGCTTACCTACCGAC